>CAJJCV010000013.1 GCA_905182765.1 Cryomorphaceae bacterium BACL29 MAG-121220-bin8
CCTTTTATTAATTTTATTGCATCATCTATTCTCATTCCAATAACATTAATAGGATCTTTTCCAGGTTCACCGACTTTAATTATTTCATCTCCGGCCTCAATTTTTTTATCTTTCCAAAGTGGACCGCCTAAAATAATTTGAACAATTTCAATTCCTCCGTCTCGCTTTTGTAATCTTGCACCAATTCCATCAAATCTTCCAGATATGTTAACATCGAAACGATCTTTATCTTCAGGCTTGAAATAAGTTGTATGGGGATCATATTGAGAAACAAATGAATTAACATAATTTGAAAACCAATCTTTTCTTTGAAGGTCATTCATTAGATCAAAAATATCATTGATATTATCATTAACTATTTTAAGTGACTCCTTTAAAAGTTGAGGTTCTGATTTTACAACATAATCCTTTTTTGATTTAATAGATTTTTCTTGATCTAAAATTTTTATATCATATAGGTCTAACATTGAAAATTTTAATTGTTTTCTCCATCTTTCTTTACGCTCTTTGTTGTTTTTTGAAAAGGTTAAATTTTCGAAATCAACATTTATATTTTCATCAGTATCAAATTCAAATGTTGAATTAAATAAAGAAGGTAAAAACAGTTCAACCTCGTTTATTCTTTGAATTAATCTAGTATGGGTTAAATTAAAGAAAGCTAAATCATAGCTGAGCCATTGATCATCAATTAATTTTTCGAATTTTTTAAATTCTCTTAAATCTGAACTCAAAAAATATTTCTTTTGAGGATCTATCATGTCAAGGTAACTATTGTATACTTTTTTAGATAATTCATCATTTATATCAAGAGATTGATAGTGTCCTTTATCTAGAACATATTTAAGTAGCTCTATTAGAAGCTTGTCCTTATTTGGATCATCAAACTTGACTTCACTAAATTTCCAACTTACTAAAAGAAGAGAAAATATTAAAAAAGATGTAATAAATATTTTTTTCATTGAGACTATAATATAACCATCTTTATTTCAAAAATCATGCAATTAATCAATTTAGTATTAAAACTTAGTTAATTAGTGTCTCTACAAAACAAAAAAACCCTTACAACGTAAAGGTTTTTTTAAAGTGCGGGTGAAGGGACTCGAACCCCCAAGCCGTTAAGCACTAGATCCTAAGTCTAGCGTGTCTACCAATTTCACCACACCCGCAAGGCAGGCAAATATAAGCAAGATTGCAATAAATATCACTATGAAATTTACTATGTTAAAAAACTAGATTTAATTACATTTACAAAAACATTAAAAGTGAAAAATTTCAAAAATTATATTGAAGAAAACAAAAATCGATTTATTAATGAATTGTTTGAATTATTAAGAATTCCATCGGTTAGTGCAAAACCTGAGCATGATCTTGATGTTAGATCAGCTGCAGAATTACTGAAAAAACATTTTATCAAACTAGATCTAGATAATTGTGAAATTTGTGAAACTGAAGGACATCCGATTGTATACGGAGAAAAAATTATCAACAAAGACCTGCCTACAATATTAGTTTATGGCCACTATGATGTTCAGCCAGTAGACCCTATAAATCTTTGGGATCAAGATCCTTTCAATCCTTACATAAAAAAAACAAAAATTCATCCTGAAGGAGCAATTTTCGCAAGGGGAGCATGTGATGATAAAGGACAAATGTTTATGCACCTTAAAGCACTTGAAGTCATGTTAGAAAATGGTGAGTTGCCTTGTAATGTAAAATTTATGATAGAGGGAGAAGAAGAAGTTGGAAGTGATAATCTTGAATTATTTGTCAAAGAAAATAAAGAAAAACTGTCCAATGATATTATATTAGTTTCTGATACCGGAATGATTAGTAAAACCATCCCTTCGATAACAACAGGATTAAGAGGGTTATCTTACATGGAAATTGAATTAACTGGTCCAAATAGAGATTTACACTCAGGGCATTATGGTGGAACTGTAGCTAATCCAATAAATGTTTTATCCAAAATGATTAATTCTCTTCACGATTCAAACAACAAAATTACTATTCCTGGTTTTTATGACAACGTAATTGAAGTTTCAGAAAACGAAAGGAAAGAAATGAATTTAACTCCTTTTAATATTGATGAATTTAAAGACTCAATAGGACTTAACAAAGAACATGGTGAAGTTGGCTTTTCAACAATAGAGAGACAATCTATAAGACCAGCATTAGATGTAAATGGAATATGGGGAGGATATACTGAAGAAGGTGCTAAAACTGTTTTACCAAGTAAGGCTTTTGCAAAAATTTCTATGAGGTTAGTTCCTGGTCAAAATTGGAAAAGAATAAACGAACTTTTTACAAAACACATAAAGGATATTACGCCTGAAACAGTGAATGTTAATATAATTGAACATCACGGTGGACAACCATATGTTGCTCCTACTGATACAATTGGTTTTGAAGCAGCAAGTAAAGCCTATGAAGATGTATTTAATAAAAAACCAATTGCTACAAGAGATGGAGGAAGCATTCCAATTATAGCTCTTTTTGAACAAGAATTGGAAAGTAAAACTATTTTGATGGGATTTGGATTAGATAGTGATGCAATTCATTCGCCAAACGAACACTACGGAGTTTCAAATTTTTTAAAAGGAATCGAAACGATTTCTAAATTCTATTACCATTTCACAAATTTATCTAACGATTAATTAGAAACAGTTCAGATGCTATTCCGTCGGCAATAAATTTACCTTTTATTGTTGTAGTAAAAACATCACCCTTAATTATCACAAGTGATGAATCTACATATTTTATAACTTTTTTTTCAAAATGGTTTCTGTAGGACAATCCAAAATTAGTCTCTAAATATGTAAGTGAAATACCCCAATATGTTCTTAAACCAGTCATAACATACTCATTATATTGATCAATTACAGAAAGTTTTTCCTTCTCAGAAAACATTTTATTATTTGTTATATCCTTGACATATAATGCATTATTAGAAACATTCCAGCTTCTAAAAATACCATCGAAGCTATGAGCTGATGGTCCTATTCCAACATATTTTTTTCTCAACCAGTATGCCGAGTTATTTTTTGAGAAATATCCTTTTTTTGCAAAACTTGATAATTCATAATTTATATATTCGTGTGTCGACATTTTTTCACACATAAATTCATGTTGTTCAAATACCAAATCTTCATCCAATGGCTTAATAATATTTTTTTTTACTAATGATTCAAGGACCGTTTTAGGTTCAATAGTTAAAGCATATGCAGACATATGATTTAAGTCCAAACTCGTTACATAATTCAAATTTGAATTCCATATTTTTAAATTACTATTAGGCATGCCAAAGATTAAATCAATAGAAATATTCTCATAATATTTTAAGGCATTATCAATACAGTTTTTTGCTTCCTTGGAATTATGTGACCTATTCATAAGTTTAAGTTCTTTGTCATTAAATGACTGAACTCCTATACTTAATCTATTTATAAAACTATTAGATAATTCTTTAAGTTTAACCTTAGATAAATCATCAGGGTTTGCTTCTAGAGTTATTTCAGGATTTGAAGATATTTTAAATTTTGAAAAAATCGAATTGATTATTTTATTTATTTCAATTGTATCAAAAAAAGATGGAGTTCCTCCTCCAAAATAAATTGTTTCAATTAAATCATCGTATCCCTTAGATTTAATTTCAATTTCTTTTATCATTGAACTAATTACATTTTCCTTGTTTTTTAAAGAGGTTGAAAAATGATAATTACAATAATGACAAGCCTGTTTACAAAAAGGTACATGAATATATATTCCGGACACAAAAATTATTTTTAATGAAATTTTACAGATTAATTATTTATACTACTTCTTAATTCTTTTTTCATTTTGCTTAACGAAAGCACCCCAACCTGAGTAATTTTTTTCAGAGCTTAACTTATTGTTTTGATTATAAAAGTGGCATACAGCTGCAGCTAAGCCATCTGTTGAATCTAAATTTTTTGGTAATGTTTTGATATGGAGTAAACTTTGAAGCATCTTAGCAACTTGTTCTTTAGATGCATTTCCGCTTCCAGTAATAGACATCTTAATTTTTTTAGGAGAATATTCTGTGATTGGGATTTCTTTAGACAAACCTGCAGCCATTGCAACTCCTTGTGCTCTTCCCAACTTAAGCATAGATTGTACGTTTTTACCAAAAAAAGGAGCTTCAATTGAAATCTCATCTGGATGATACTTTTCAATTAAATCAATAGTTCTTTCGAAAATATGTTTTAACCTTAAGTAATGGTCATCGTTCTTATTTAAAACTAGCTCGTTTAATAATAATAAGCTCATTTTATTACCAACAACTTTAATCAATCCAAAACCCATAATTGTTGTCCCTGGATCAATACCTAAAATTATTTGTTCCTTATGAATGTTCAATTTTTAAATTAATTTGATTTTAATATTAAAGGTAATTTAAATTTAGTGCTAACTGGAATACCAAAATTTGTTTTAGTAGCTGGATATAAATAAGGTATATTTTTTAGTGAATTCCTTATAATTAACTCAATGTCAGGTATTTCAATTAGCACTAAATTTAAATTATCAATATTCAATAATGAAATCTTACCCTGGTTATCAATTAATAATGAAAGTAAAATGGTATCATTGAGCTTTTTAGAAACCAAATTAACTCCTAAATCAATATTAGAATAAATCAGTTTAGTAATTTTAGAATTAAAACAATTTTTTCTTGCAATTTCAGTATCATATTCATCACAATCTTCAATTGAAGGATACTCATCATTATTTGTCCACTTTACCTCTGGGGTTATAAAAGTAGAATTTTTTGGATTGTAACTACATCCTATAATTAAAATCAATAAAAATAAAACTTGTTTTAATTTCATGTTTGATTTATTTATTCTAAAATTAAGTATAATTTTAAATAAACAATCTATTATAAAAAAATATGGATATTTTTCTATTGATATTAGGATTAATTCTTTGCTTAACTGGATTAATTGGAAGTTTCACTCCAATAATACCAGGTCCTTTATCTAGTTGGTTAGGTTTATTGGTAATTCACTTCACTTCATTAATTCCTTTTAGTAATAAGCTATTAATTATAACATTTCTAATTTCTTTTACTGTTTTTTTATTAGATATTTTTATACCTATAATAGGATTAAAAAAACTAGGAGGTTCTAAAAACGGATTAATCGGAGCAACTATAGGTTTGTTTGTAGGTCTTTTTATTGGAGGGCCATTTGGTCTAATTTTAGGCGCATTTTTAGGAGCGTTTACCGGAGAGTTTATTGAAAAAACAAACTTCAAAAAGTCATTGAAACCTGCTTTAGGAACATTTATTGGCCTTGCAATTGGTACAGGATTAAAATTTATTATCTCAACTGTATTCTTGGGCATATACTTTTACAAAGTATATGCAGAGATTTTAGTTTAATAATAAACAGATCTATTATCCTTTATCTCTGTATTATTTTTTAGCGATTCATAAACACCTCCAAAAACAGATGATCTATTTAAATTAAGTAGTTGGTTTTTATATGATATAATAAAGTTTGGATCAATTGAATCGTCTTTAGAATTTATCTCCTTTCTTTGGACTACTTTTAATTTATAAACACCATTTTCTCCTATAATAAAATTTGAAGTTTCATTTAATGGGGTTCCAAACGAAGTTCCAATAACAAGAGGTTCAAGTCCTGCCCCACTGATAGTAGCATTTTTTTGATTCAGTGCCAATGCTTTTTTAACTTCAACACCATTAATTTTAGCAATCTCATCAATGCTTAAAGAATTATCATTTTGTTTAATAATCAAATCTGCTTTCTTTGATTTTAAAACCATAGGAAGAACTTTATAAGAAACATCCTGAACATCTGAAACACCTGCTTCTTTCATTCCTGTAACTTGAGCAATTAAATACCCTCCCTTAGGTAAATCAAATCTTTTAAAATCAGAAATATTAGTTGACTCATTAAACAACCATTGAACAATTCTTCTTTGATCTTTTAAACCAGGAAAATCATTGTCCAATATTTGAATACCATTAACTGTCTTAACAGTATAGTTTTCATTTTTAGCTAAAGCGTTTATATCACCTTCTTTTGATAAATTCATTTCTAGTTTTGTAGCAGAATTAAAAGCTTGATCACTTGTTTCGTCAGAGGGGACATTTTTTTCAGTAATTGAAGCAAGTAAAACTAAATCATCTTTTGCAACCACTTTGATTACATGAAAACCAAAGTCAGTTTCAACAACGCCTGTTGAACCTACTCTTTTGGAGAAAATAAAATCGTTAAATGGCTTAACCATATTACCGTCTTGAACAAACCCCAAATCTCCACCTCTAGATTTAGAAGGACCATCTGAAAATTCAAAAGCTAATTCCGTAAAGCTTTTAGGTGATTTTCTTATTTTTCTTAAAATACTATTAGCTTCTTTTTTTGCATCTTTTTCAGATCTAGTAACATTTGGATTAGCATTTTGAGCTCCTTTGTATGCAATAAGTATATGACTAGGTCTAACAGATCCACCAATTTTTTTATCCAGCATCCTAGATATTTTAAAATAATCTCCATCAAGATATGGACCATAAGTTTGATTATTGTTTAAATTAAATAACAAGTTTGCATGATCAGCTGGAAGTGATCCTTTAGGTAAATAAATAGAATCAAAACTTGTTTCAGAGTATTCGTTAATAAATTCTTTAATATTCTTAGCTGTAGTCAAGCTTGGGGTAATTTCGTCTAGTTTTGAAACATTATTAAACACTTTGGATTCCTTTAAGTATTCACTTAATCTATTTTTAATTGCATTCTCATCATCTAATGATGGTTTTTCTTCAAAAACAACATACTCAATATCTCGAGATGATTCAACTTTAAATTGATCCTTATTATTGTCAATATATTTTTTTAAATCAGATTTAGAAGGCGAAACTAAAGAGTCCTCCACAGATGAATATGGGATTTGAACATATTCTATATCTACATTGCTATTTTGCAAAGTATATTCGAATTTACCATCACTTTGAGTGTAATTAATACCAGCAGTAACTAAATTAAAATAAATTTGTTCGTTAGATTGAGATTCGAAAATTTTCTCTTGATTTTTCCAGTTTTCATAAGCTTCTGGATTAGTTGTCTTTAACTCTATAATTAATGCTTTAAACTTATCTATATCAAAAATTCCTGCTTCATTCAAAAATTGCTGATCAGAATTAAATGTAGGATTATTTTTTAAAATATTTTGCAAATGATCTTTTCCAGATTGTATTCCAGTAATTTCAAATTGTTGATTCAAAATTTCTGATCTTAATCTTTGATTCCAGACATTATTTACAGCAACCATACCTTTTTGATTATAGTTTCTTTCTAAGAAATCAACTTGTCCTCTAAAATCTTCAATTAAAATGTCTTCACCATTAATAATACCAACGGGTTGTTGGGCTTGGTAACCTTTACCATCGAAAACACCAGAAATTACAAATGCAAAAAGTGCTAAACCTATAACTATAATTAAAAAAATAGATTTAGATCGAATTTGTCCTAGAATAGCCATAATATTTTTTTTTGTAGCAAACGAAAATACAATTTCCTCGGGAATAAAAAAAAGTTAAACTCTTATAAATTAATCTTCTATAACTAATTCAATTAATTCAATTTTGGAACTTGATACATCTATAATTTTAAACTTTAGATTATCATGAAAGATCTCATCCCCTTTATCTGGAATTTTTTCATTTAAACTTATAATAAATCCGCCTAAAGTTTCATATTGCTCATTAATTGGAAGATTTAATTTAAATTTTTCATTTAAATAATCAATTTCTAATCTTGCAGAAAATTTATAATGAGCATCATTAATCTTTTTTTCTAAAAACTTTGGAGAATCATGTTCATCTTCAATTTCACCAACTAATTCTTCAATAATATCTTCGATAGTAATAATTCCTGATGTTCCTCCATATTCATCAACAACAACAGCAATACTCTTTCTCTTTTTAGTTAGAAGGGTTAGTAAGTCATTAATAAACATCGATTCAGGAATAAATTCAATAGAAATAATTATAGATTTAAAATTTTTATAATCATTAAACATATGTTGAACACTAATGTAACCAACAATATTATCAATATTTTCCTGATGAATTAGTATTTTAGAAAGGCCTGTTTTAATGAAAATTTCTTTAAGTCTAGATGGATTAACATATCTGTCTATCGAAACAATTTCAGCTCTTGGAATCATAATTTCACGAGCCCTAACCTTTGAAAACTCTAAAGCATTTTGAAATATTTGAATTTCAGGATCTAAATGTTGTTCATTATCAGTTCCTATCTCTTGGTTTATATAATCCCCCAATTCATCTTTACTAAAAACCATTCTTAATTCATCTTTCTTGGTTTTAAAATATTTATTTAAAACGCTATCTGAAATCCAATTAAAAACAAATGTTAGTGGTGAGAATAAATAATAAAAAATAAAAGCTGGAAAAGAAAATAATTTAAAAAGTCTGTTTGCATAAATTTGAAAAAAAACTTTAGGCAAAAATTCTGCAGTTATTAAAATAACAAGTGTAGAAATTAATGTTTGATAAAAGATATATCTAAAATCAATTGAAGATTCATTAATAAGTTCAGGAAACAAAACATTTATAATTAGTCTTCCTGAGTATATTCCATAAATAACTAAAGCTATATTATTACCAAGCAACATTGTTGCTATGAATTTTGAGGAGTTTTTTGTGATTTTTTTTATAAAAAAAGAAACTAAACCTTTTTGTTTTTTTTCAATTTCTAAAAAAATTTTATTTAAAGAAACAAAAGCTATTTCCATACCGGAGAAAAAAGCTGAAAAAATTATTGAAATAAGAATAACTAGAACTTGATTATCCATTAAATCTATTTGTTCCTATTTTTAAATTTAATTCTGAAATGTCTTCTAAAAAGAAACATCCCAAAAGAAAATACAGCCATTATTAAAAAAATATTGCTTTTAGCATCAGGATTATTTCCGAAAAAATATTCTAAAAAAGATATAATAGATATTATTAAATAAATAAATTCTGAAAATTTCCTATAATTAGTCATACTTTAATTATTTGTCATCAACCAAAACTTTGCCATCAAGTTTTCCTGTATTAAATATAGTAAATGATCTATTAGCATCTAATCTTGTAGCTACAATATCATAATCAACATTTATAAATGAAAATTTTTCTTCTGTAAACAACCATTCTTGTTCTGGATCCCAGTACAATTGACTTGTTTTAAGTTCAGAACCATCATGATTATTAATAATTACGTTTCCTTTCATATCAACAATATTAGTTTTGTTATACATTATTGCATATTGTGACGTAACTATTGTTTCATTATTTTCATTATCAAAAAAAGAGATTTTAATACCATTAGGGAACTCAGAATATGGAAAAATTTTATTAGAATAATCTTTATTTAAACTCGAATAAAGAATCGCTTTTACTTTTGCAGAATCAGTATATACTAATTTTAAGTTTTCTGTAACACCAACTGGTAGGATGTTTTTATTATTTATATTTTGAATTTCCTGAAAATTATCTTCACATGAAAAAATAAAAAATAATACTAAAAATCTTAAAAAATTCATCAGTTTAATGAAGGTACAGTAACTGATTTTCCTATCCAACATTTAAAGGAAATAGTTTTACCACTCATAGCTTCACTAAAGATATCTGTTTTTGAAGGAGCTCTTCCCTCATAACTTAAAGCTGTTTTATTTGCTAGTTTTCTTATAGAAGCATCAACAGAAGCAGCTTTTTTCGCTTGTTTTAAAGCCAACCAATAAATAGATCTTTTTTCAAATTGTGTTTTTCCGCAATTATTTGCGCTACTGGCATATAGATTAGCTATAAGTAAATAAGCTCTGCCCATTGAAGGTTGAAATCCTAAAGCTTTATTGGCATATGTTCTAGATTTTGAAAATTGCCCAGACTTCTTAAACTTAAGTGCAATTTTGTATAGAGTTTTTGCTTTTTTTAAATTACTAGATTCTAACTCAATGGATTCATTGTAATATTGAATTGCTAAATTAGTTTCCCCTTTTTTATCATTTAATAAACCTAAATAATAAGCTGAGTTAGCTGAAGGATTTAGCGCGTGTAACGCTTCTACTAATTCTACAAACAACGGATCATCAGAGCAATCTTTACTATCCATCCTACTTGCTGCTCTATTAAGCCATACTGAATCTAATTTAAATTTATCAAAGTTTTTTCTATATAATGGGATTAAGTTTTCACAAGTAGATTCTTTGGCAATTATAGTATTTAGATTATTTAAATAAGTATTACATGCTACCATATTAACTTCATAAACTCTTTTATTTTTTATTTCTCTAGAAGAAAGTGGATCACCATTAGTTTCTTTTTCTAAAAGTTTGTCCAACTTTAATGTATAGGCGCCCATCTCAAACTCAAACTTTTCAGTTAATTCTTCATATTTTTCAAATACTTTCTCTAAGGTTACATCTTCCATTCCAGTCTTGTATAATCTAAAATAAATTTTAAAATAATTATACAATCCTTTAGGAGATTTGAAACTTTTTGAATCTTTTTTAAATGCTTGATCGTATATTTCAAATATCTCAGAGTCCTCAGCTAATTTGTAATCAATCAAAGTTTGAGCTTTTATTGCTAATATCTTACCGACCTCACTAACTCCTCTTTTAGATTTCGGAAAATAAGTTAACCACTCATCGTATAAATCCACTAAATCTTCTTGAAACTCATCTTTAGCGTTACCTTCAGAATTTTTAATAAAAGACTTTAACATTCTTTCGCCAAGTACATATACTGCAGAATTTATATCTGGGCATTCACTCTTTAAATCCAACCATGGTTGGTATGCTTCTTTATAATTTTTAACTTTTGCATACTCAGCAAAAATTGAAAGATTTGAAAAACATTCTTCATTTGATTGAGAGAATAAAGTAATTGAAAACAAAAATGTTAAGCTACAAATGATGATTTTTTTCATAATAATCAATTCTATATTTTTTTTAAGAAATCAAAAACGATGCCTAATTTATTAATTGTATTTATTTTTCACAAACCAAAGATCACTTAATGACATTCCTAGTCTAACACTAAAAAAATTTTCTTGTATTAGGCCAGCGTTAGTAGTTCCTCTTTTTCCAACTTCAAAACCTAAATTAACATTAGAAAACCCTTGAAAAGGAATTCCAAATCCAAAGTTTAAACCAACCTCTTTAATTGCTTGATCCTCTATGTAAAGTCCTGTGTTTTCTATTCTTAAACCTCCCCTGTAAACGAGTCTACTAAAAAAACTAGTAAAAGAGTCAAATTTTGGAATATAAAATCCTCCAAGAGAAAATTTAGATCCTTTTTTAAAATCAACGTTATTTAGATTAAATAACTTGTTGTTTAATCCTCCACCGTCGACTAATTTATACTCTGCTCCAACAAACCATTTAGTATCGACTCCTAGCCCTAACCCTAAAGTTTGAGATTTCGGGACTGTAATTTCAGTTTTATCTAAACTCATTGCACCTAAATCAATTACTTCTTCATCGCCACCATATTGATTAGTAAGGGAGTAGGTTGATAATGTTTGGGTGTTAGTAGAGCCTAAATTATATTTTTGACTTGTAATATAAGTAGCATGTAATGTTAATTTTTCTGAAATTTTTTCTCTAAACAATAAAGAATACACATAATTCAATCCACTCAAGGAGGAATTACTTTCAAGTCTTGTAGCTAACTCAATGTCCTCTAAAAAACGAGTTGTAATATGGTTTAAATTTCCAAATTCATAATTCGTTGTTAATCCTAAACTTATTTTATTAAAAAGCTTAAATCCAAAAGTTAAAAAAGCAGTATTAACACCTCCTTCTCCTCTGTATCTGTCTATAACATTTGGAGTTACTGTCTCATCGTTACTTTCTAAAAGATAACCTACAGATGTTTGTGGAACTACACCAAAAGCAAAAGTAAAGTGCTTTGTTGGAATTCCAACAGCTAAATAATTAACATTAGAACTGTTTGAATTCTCATTAGCATTTTCAGATTTAAATGTTAAATTATCATATGTTATTCCAAGAGAGTAATTAACTCTTTTAAGTTCAGATAAAGACGCAGGATTTGTTAAACTTAAATGTATACTGTCTGAATAAACACTTAATCCACCCATAGATCTATTGTCAATCGAACCTTTAAAAGTACTTGTACCCACCCCATAAAAAGAATAAGGTGATGAAGTTCCTGATTGTGAAAAATTATAAAAAGAAACTATAGAAAATAAAACAGTAAATAAAAATTTTTTCATTTTTTGATATTATCCTCTATAAGATTATTTAAACCTTTAAGTAGGAAATTTTGATCAGCAAAGATGGTATTTTTTATCTTCTTGAGCAAAAAATTAGAATCACCACCTGTTAAAATTATCTTAATGTTTTTAAACCTATCATTGTATTGGTTAATAACACCTTCTATTTCAAAAACAACTCCATTAATAACACCTGAATTAATTGAACTTAAAGTGTCATTTCCAATCAACTTATGATCAAAAACAGTGGTGGATAAAGGTAAATTGGCAGTTTCTTTATTTAAAGATTTAAATCTCATTTTAATTCCAGGGGATATACCACCACCTAAATACTCGTTTTTATTGTTTTTAAAATCATATGTAATACAGGTTCCTGCATCAATAATCAATACATTTTCATTTGAAAAATCAAGTGATGCAGCACTGACAAGTGCTACTCTATCACTACCTAATGAGGTTTTAGTTTTATACAAATTAGTAAATAACAAATTTGTAGTTTGGTTAATAGAAATTAAATTAGAATTACTTTTCAGGAAATTTATAATATTTTCATCCAAATTCGAAACATTTGAAATAATCGAATTTTGAATACTGTTTCTTTTAAAAATATTTGAGATATCGGAAAACTTATAATTAGTAAAAATAAATTTCTCAACTAATTTTTTTTTTTCAAAAAGAGCAACTTTCAAAGAAGAATTGCCTAAATCTATTACTATATTCAAATTATTTCTATTTAAGTTCAAAAATAAGGAAGATTTATTAAATGATTTTTTGCTTCTCTCATAAAAGAATATATATTTGCTCTTGCAAAAAAAAAGCAATGGTACCTTAGCTCAGTTGGTAGAGCAAAGGACTGAAAATCCTTGTGTCCCTGGTTCGATTCCTGGAGGTACCACAAAAGTCTCTATTTATAGAGGCTTTTTGCTTTTGTACTATTCTCAAGTAATTAAATTACCTTCTTTATCCCACTCAGCTACATCGTTTCTTTTGGTTTGATCTACACACTTATCCAGCCATTCTTTATCATAAGATAATCCATACTGATCCAAAACATCCTGAGGAACACCGTCCCAAACATTTGGAGTATTTCCTTTATATCCAAGTTCTTCAATTCCAACTTTAGAGGTATAATAGCCAGTCATTGTTAAATTTCTAAATAAAGAAAACCACTTAACATCTTTACTTTGCTCTGAACTTGATAAATCAGGATCTGGATAAGCCATTTGATCTAATATTGATTTTTGCTGACTCATATCACAATCAATAAATATTTTTTTAAACTTTGTATTAGATTGTTGATTTAAAGCGGTTAAGCCTTCTTTTAAGGGGGTCTCATAACTAGGAATATCCTTTGCCATAAATTCAATTAACTCAGGTACTTCAGCGTCGTTAATAGACCCAAACTCGTTTGGAGGAAGTATCAAATTACTAATTTCAGAAATTAGTTTCATTTGATTATTAGTAAAACACTTTTTTGAAAAAAGTAATTTATCATACTCTTTTTCTTTTGGAGTCCTTCCATAGCTAAACT
Organism: Cryomorphaceae bacterium BACL29 MAG-121220-bin8; assembly: GCA_905182765.1. Classification (GTDB taxonomy): domain Bacteria; phylum Bacteroidota; class Bacteroidia; order Flavobacteriales; family Flavobacteriaceae; genus MAG-121220-bin8. The sequence goes on from CAJJCV010000013.1 coordinate 13,819, forward strand.
TTTTTAAAGAATTTGCAACTGTTTCACTGTCCACTCCTGAAACACAACCTTCTAACAAAACACCTAATCCTATCGAACCAAATGCTAATGATTTTAAACTATCTCTTCTGTTCATACACTAAAAATTTTGTTTTTTAAATTGATCTACAATATGATCCGATGTTCTCCATGCTAAAGCCATAATTGTCCAAGTTGGATTTTTATCTGCTTGAGAAACAAATGGACCTGCATCAACTACAAATACATTTGAAACATCATGCAGTCGTTCAAATTCATTAACAACAGATGTTTTTGGGTCGCTTCCCATTCTAGTTGTTCCAACCTCGTGAATAATCTCACCAGGTTTTGTAAGTCCATAATTCTTGTCAATTCCAGCTTTATCACCTAAAGCAATACCACCCATATTATGAATAATTTCTTCAAAAGTATCCTGCATATGCTTTGCTTGATTCACTTCATGATTAGACCATTTATAATTAAATCTTAAAACTGGAACACCAAATTCATCAACTTTATCAGGATCGATTTCACAATAATTACTTTTCATAGCAATCGATTCTCCTCTTCCATCCATTCCAACAACGGTACCATAATATTTCCTCATATCAGTCCTTAACATATCACCATAACCGCCTACTTTTATTCCAAAAAACTTATTTAAATCATTAACATTAAATCCTGAACCATAAGATGGAGATCCCATACCGCCCCAAACTTCAATATGATACCCTCTTGGGAAATTCAAATTTTTATTATCTAACCACCAAGGTGAATAAACATGCATTCCTCCAACTCCATCTTCATTATAAATTTTTCTATCAACAAGTTCAGGTAAAAAAGCCATTCTACCACCACCTGTTGAATCATGTAAATACTTACCAACAACATCACTGCTATTTCCTAAGCCATTTGGATGTTGTTTACTTTTAGAATTTAATAAAATTCGAGCACTGCTACAGGCAGAAGCAGCTAATACGACTACTTTAGCCTTTAATTTATACTCTGTTCTATCTTCTTTATTTATAAACGATACTCCTGTAGCTTTACCCTCCTCATTTGTTGTAACTGTTCTTACCATTGAATTGACATATAAATCAATTTGTCCTCCATTATCTTGAGCTGGAAAAATCAAACATGAACCAGCTGAAAAATCTGCATATACTGAACAACTTCTAGCACACTGTCTACAATAAAAACACACACCTCTTTCATTATTTATTCTTTTAGTTAAAACAGATAGACGTGACGGCATTACTTTTACACTACTTTTTCTAGCTCCTTTAATATAAAATAACTCATGTAATCTAGGTTTTGGTGGTGGAAGAAAAAAACCATCGGGATCGTTATATAGATTTTCTTTACTTCCAAAAACTCCAATTAATTTATCTACTTTATCATAATAAGGCTTGATGTCATCATACCCAATAGGCCAATCTTCTCCTAATCCATCGATTGATTTCTTTTTAAAATCTTTTGGTCCAAATCTTAATGAAATTCTTCCCCAGTGATTTGTTCTTCCTCCTAACATTCTAGATCTAAACCATCTAAATTCTGAATCACCTTTTTGAGTATATGGTTCTCCTTCAATGTCCCATCCACCATATGCTTGATCAAAATCACCAAATGGTCTTGTTGTACCTGCTCCTCTTCTAGGTGAATCGTAAGCCCATTTCATTTGAGTCATTTGATCTGGATTTGCCGGATCATAAAAAGGACCAGCTTCAACAACAGCTATTTTTAGTCCAGCTTCTGATAAAATTTTAGTAGCCATTCCTCCTCCAGCACCTGACCCAACGATTATAACGTCGTATTCTTTTGAGTTTTCTTTAATTTGCATTATATATTTATTATAGTTCTAAGATTTTTATATTTCTAAATGATATTACTCCTGGATGATCTTGAATACTTATTTTTCCAGTTTTAAATTTACCAAAATCACAATTTTGCCAAGGTTCTTGATCACAATCATTAAATTTTGTAGGTTCAACCATTGCATCCCATTCTTTACCACTTAATGGAAACTTTACAATTTCTGTGCCATTGTGAACAACAATCCCTATGTTTTTGTTATGGTCAATTGTAATATCATAAGTATTCCATTTTTCAGCAGGATTAGTAACCCACTCCGATGGAGCAATCATTCCGTACAATGCGCCAGCTTGAGTTAAAGGGCCATCGGGCATTTCAGGATCTAAAATTTGAATCTCAGGACCAGTAACAAAAGGATACTCATATTTCATATCTTCTTTAACCCCCCAAAAAAAACCACTATTTGACATGCTACTCACCTTCCATTCCAAATGAATTTTAAAACTTGTATATTCCTTGTCACTCACTAAACTTTTATCTCCCTTTCCAGATGCATTATCAGATGTGAATGTTAAAACACCATCTTTTATATCCCAGCCTGTTTTTTTACCATCGTCTTGAAAATAATGCCAACCATCCATTGTGTTTTGTTGAATTAAAGACACCCATTCACCCTCAATTCCAGGATCATTAATGTGTGTCATTGGAATAGAGTCTATCGACTTTTTATTTTGATTACTATTATTGCAGGAAAAAATCAAAATTGATGTAAATAATATTAGTATTTTTTTCATAATTTTTATTGTTTTAAAATTTATAAGTCCCAGTCTTTTCTTCTTATTCTTCCAACAAATTGGTTAGCAGACTCGAAATTAGTTATTCTGGTGTTTTCACCATCCCAAAGCAACTTCTTTCTTCCTATATATTTATTGCCTTTTTTCAACATGTAACTTCTTAATGCTAAATTCCCCATTAATACAGTCTCAGTAAATGGACCGGCATATTCAATTGGTGAAGTAAGTTTTTTATAATCGTCACTACCATATCCTCCCTTACAAGCATTAATCCATTCCATATGATGAATATGATCAAGACCTTCTTTTTGAACTAAATCTGTATTAAAATGTAATGTTTCTTCACCCTTTCTATATAGCTTAGGATTTAAACCATATACTCCACATGAAATCACTCCTTTATCCCCAATTATAATAACTCCATTTCCATTTCCTTCTTCTCCTAAATAATCTTCTGCAGGAATTATTTCTGGTCTAGGAGGAATTATTCCTCCGTCCATCCATATCAATTCAACATTAGAATCGGTTTTACTAGTCTTGTCAAAGTGTAAGGTAATTAAAGAAGCTGCAGGCGGGCCTTCAGGGTAATAATTAGCACTCCACATTTTTTCATAAATATTTGCGACACTACATTCAACATCTTTAGGATATCCCAATTCCAGAACCTTGTAAGGAGCATCTAAAACATGGCAACCCATATCACCTAATGCTCCAGTGCCATAATCCCACCATCCTCTCCAATTAAAAGGATGAAATTCTGGTCTATATCCTCTGTATTGGGCTGGACCTAACCACAAATCCCAATTTAAATTATCTGGTTTAGAAATTGATGGTTTTGGCATTTCAAAGCCCTGAGGCCAAACAGGTCTATTTGTCCATGAGTAAACTTTACTAATTTTACCTATTAATTTATTATCAACCCATTCTTTTAATTTGTTAACTCCTAAACTTGAACCACCTTGGTTACCCATTTGTGTAACTACTTTGTTTCGTTTCGCAGTTTTAGTTAAAATTCTAGCTTCTTCAATATTATGTGTTAAAGGCTTTTGAATATAGGCATGTAATCCTCTATTCATAGCATTATTTCCAATAATACCATGTGTGTGATCAGGCGTACTAATAGTTACGGCGTCTAAATCTTTTTCTTTATCTAATAGCTCTCTAAAATCAAGGTAAAAATTTGCATTCGGATATTTTTTTCTAGATTTTAATACTCCATGAGATCCATCAGGATGGACGTCGCAAAGAGCAATAACTCTTTCTTTACTGGCCCATTCATCTCTAATATCTCCACCTTTTCCTCCAGAACCAATTGCAGCAATTAATAATTGATCACTTGGTGAAACATAACCGTTTCCTCCTAAAACATTTCTAGGAACTATGAAAATACCTGATCCAATGATAGATGATTTTTTTATAAAGTTTCTTCTAGAGTTTTTTTTCATTAAATTGATAACTTCAATTATGATAACTATAATCTTGAATTTATGAAGAAATTTTTTATTTGTTTGACAATTGGTTTAATTTTTTCACAACAATTAGCCCAATCGCAGGAATTAAAAGATAAAAAGGTGTTAATTGTATGGGGAGGCTGGGAAGGACATAATCCAAAGCTGTTTTCAAATATTGTTGAAAATTGGTTAATTAAAAATTCAGCCAAAGTAGAGGTCAAGAATAGTTTAGACATTTATTCAAATTTAGATCATCTTATGAAATTTGATTTAATAATACAATCAGTAACCAATGGAGAAATCACACCCCAACAAGAAAAAAATCTAATTCAAGCGATAAGAAATGGCGTTGGATTTGCTGGAGCTCACGGCGGACTTATAGACTCTTTCAGATCTAATGCTGCTTATCATTTTATGACTGGAGGACAATGGGTAGAACACCCCGGAGGAATGGTAAATTTTAAAGTAAAAATTATTGAAGATGAATTAACTAAGGGTATAAAGGATTTTGAAATATTTAGTGAACAATATTATATTCACTTTGATCCAAATATTGAGGTTCTTGCTACAACAAAATTTGATGGAATAAATTATCCGTGGATTAAAGATGTGGAAATGCCTGTTGTTTGGAAAAAAAAATACGGAAAAGGAAAAATATTTTATATATCACTAGGACACGATCCAAACGAATTCAAAAGACATGTAGAAGCATGGAAACTGCTAACAAGAGGATTTATTTGGGCTAGCTCAAACTAAAAAGAGTTTAGGTTTACAACCTCTTGTTTTTTCAATAATCTCCATTTCCCTCTAGGTAACTCTTTTTTTGAAAGTCCTGCAATTATTACTCTGTCAATGGATATAACTTTATGATTATATTTTTCAAATAAATTCACAATACTAGACATTCTACTAGCTCTAACTTCCAATCCTAATTCATTTTTTAGCCCATCATTTACATAATTGATAGAAATTATTTCAATATTATTACTATCTGAAGAATTTTTTATAGAATTCAAATCCTCGTTAGAAATGTTATCTCTAAGTTTAATTTCAAATAACTGTTTGAAAGAGCCAAACTTTTTAGAAATAATATTATTAAAATCATTGTCGTTTGAAATTAAAACTAATCCAGAAAATTGTTTAATTGTAATTTGAGTTGGATTTAAGTTTACAGCTTTAAGTGAGGACAATAGATTTAAAACATTTTTTTTACCCGAAACATTGAAATCAAAGTCTAAGGGTTTATTTAAAAGTAAATACTGAAAATCATAAGGGAAAATTATTTTCCCATCAACTTTAACTTCATCGTCTAAGGACACTTTTGATCCTAACTTAACAACTAATTCATTATTCACAGAAACTCTTCCGCTGCTAATATAATCGTCAGCTTCACGTCTTGTGCACAGCCCAGAATTAGAAACATATTTATTTAATCTTACAAGTTTGATTTCCATATTCTTTTATATACCATGCAATATTATACTAAATAAACCCAAAACGATTAAAAGTTTTAATGAATTGTGTAAGTATTGATAATTATCTTTTGAATCACTGTTCCAAATACGATAGTTAAAAAAAGCAAAGAAGATGTAATTGAAAAGATAAAAATATTTCATGTAAGATAATTCGTAAAAAACTAATATCAGATAAGTAACGATCAAGACTAAAATAGAACAAAACGAAATGTATGCTTTAGAAACTTGCTCACCATATTTGACAGGAATAGTAAAGTAATTTAAAGTGAAATCTCCAACAAAATTTTCTAGATCTTTAACAACCTCTCTAATTAAAACTATTAAAAACAAAAATAAAGCATGTGAGAAAATTTCAATCGAATAATTTTTGTAATAAAGAATAATAGCGAAAAAAGGAGTAATTGCTAGAATTACAGAAAATAGATTTCCTATAAAAGGATATTTACTAATTTTTATTGAATAAATAATAATTCCAATAATATAAATACTAAAAAAAAAGAATGCTTTTAAAGAAACTAAAAAAGCAAGAGTTAGGGTTATTATGTTCAAGAAAACATAAACCAAAAGCTTAGTTCTTCCAGAAATTTCCTTTTCTAAAGTAGTTTTGAGTGGTCTATTAATTAAATCTTTTTCAGAATCGAATACATTATTTATGATATAACCTGCTGAAATTGAAAAAGCCGATGAAAAAATAATTAACCATATATTAACATCATAAACAACACCTAGAATACTGCCGTTTTCAGACAGCATATAAATTGAAGAAATAAATTGAGCTATAATAATAAAAAGAATATTATATCCTCTAACAACTGAAAATAAACTTAAAATCTTAAATAAAAAACTTTTATTTATTGGAAGAAAAGACATTACAAATTATAAACCAATTCAAGTTTGTAATTGGAAAGAGACTTTTTTGCTTTTTCAAAATCCTTTGAGAAACCTAATATATATCCACCACCTCCTGAACCACATAATTTTAAAAAATAATCATCAGATTCTATTCCTTTAGCCCAAAGAACATGAAAATCTTTAGGTATCATTGGCTTAAAGTTTTCTAAAACTACCTTAGATAAAATTTTCATATTCGTAAATAATGAATTAAAATTTCCTTTTAAAAAATCCTCAACACAATCATCAGTAGTTTTAATAAAATTTTCCTTAATAATTTTATTATAATTTTTATTTTTCATTGATTTAAAAAATAACTCAACCATTGGAGCGGTTTCACTAGACGTGCCACTGTCTAACAGAAAAACAGCACCCTTTCCATTAGAGGATTGTGAAGGAATTCCTGTTGTTTCAATTTCATTTTGTGAATGAATTAAGATTGGTAAACTTAAATAACTGTTTAAAGGATCTAAACCAGATGATTTTCCATGAAAAAAAGATTCCATTTTTGAAAAAACGTTTTTGAGATTTAAAATTTTAGGCTTTGTTAAGTTTTCTAAGACAGTAATTTTATTTAAAGCATATCTATCGTAAAGCGCCGCAACAAGAGCCCCGCTACTTCCAACTCCATAACCTTGAGGAATAGAACTATCGAAGAACATACCGTCTTTTAAATCATTCTCGAGTTTAATAAAATCAAATTCTACAATAGAACTATCAATATTTTTTAAATAATTTTTAAAATTTATTAAATTTCTATTTGATTCTTTAACAATTTCATTTTTAAAATCTCCCAGCTTTAAGCCACCCTTAAAAAAATTATAAGGAATTGAGAGACCCTTGGAATTTTTAATTATTCCATATTCTCCAAACAATAAAATTTTAGAATAAAATAAAGGGGCTTTCATATTGTAAAATTATAATTTATTTGGTCCATTACCTACATGATCATTTATAAACTCACCGTTTTGACAAAATTTAGATAGATTTCCAGAGACAAACTCTTGAATCTCATTGAAGTTTTTCTTAGGATATAATAAATGAATATTTGCTCCAGCGTCGAGAGTAAAACAAACTTCAGAATTAGTATTTTTTCTGTAATTCCAAATTTCGTTAATTATGTTTAAAGTGTTTGGTTTAATTAAAACATAATAAGGATTAGAAGTCATCATCATAGCATGTAAAGTCAATGCTTCTAGTTCTACGATGTGAATAAAGGCTTCGAAATCTCCTGATATTAAAGCATTGTTTAATAGTTTTAAGTTTTGGTCGACTTGAACAAGCCTGTCTTTAGAAAAGGAATGGTTAATCATTAAGTCATGTCCCACAGTGCTAGAAATATGTTTCTTTCCTTTATCCACTAACAGGATCGTGTCTTGAATATTTTTAAAATTACTATGTAATTTTTCTTCATATTTAACAGCAAAAAAATTAGAACTGTGTTTGAAAATATTACTTTCTCCCCATATTGCTAAAGGACCTAAAACACTTCTGGAAGCACTACCTGATCCAAGTCTTGACAAGAAAGATGATTTATTAAAAAAATACTCAGAGCTAATCGTTGGGTTTATTTTTTTTTCAATATCCATTATACACAATGAAAGAGCGCTGTAAGCAGAAGCAGAAGAGGCTATCCCACTACTGTGTGGAAAAGAATTTTTGGTCTCAATAATTAATTTTAAATCGAGTAAATAAGGACAATAAAAAACAATTCTTTTGAAAAAAATATTTAATTTTTCCTCAAACAAAATCTCTCTTTTACCTTCAAATAGTAATTCGAAATTACATTGATTATTAGGTTTTTTTAATGGCTCATATTTAATAATACATTCTGTATTACAATTAGACAAAGTGAAACTTAAAGATGGGTTTAAAGGAATTTGAGTTTCTTTTTTACCCCAGTATTTTATTAGTGCAATATTACTTGGCGATTTCCAACTTGATTGACCACTAACATTCTGAATATTTGTTAAATTAAATTTAAATAAACTGTTCATTAGTTAATTGTCTTTATAATTGAATTATCAGTTTTTTTTATTGAACCATCAAAACCCTGAACTCCGGAAACCGTAGTATATTTAAAAATATTTTTTTTATTTGGGTTAATGATTTTCAATGCAGAATGACACATTATTGTAGCTTCATGAAAACCACATAAAATTAATTTTAATTTACCTGGATATGAATTGATATCACCAATTGCAAAAACTCCAGGAATGTTAGTTTGATAATCCAAACTGTTATTGACAATTATTGAATTTTTATTTAATTCTAATCCCCAATTCGATATACTTCCTAATTTTGGAATCAAACCAAATAAAGGAATAAAATAATCTGTATCAATAGTTTTTTCAATATCTAGATGTTTAACAACAATACTTTCTAGTTTTTTTTCTCCATTTAGTTTAATTACCTCGCTAGGTGTAATCACGTCAATAGCTAATTTATTTTTTAATTTCTGAACCTTTTCAACGGAATCCACAGCACCTCTAAATTCATTTCTTCTATGTATCAGAGTAACTTTTTGTGCAATTTTTGATAATTCTATAGTCCAATCTAAAGCAGAATCTCCTCCACCAGAAATAACAATATTTTTATTAGCAAATATTACAGGGTTTTTAACCATGTATTCAACTCCCTTGCCCTCAAAACCAGATATATTTTGAATAGGTGGTTTTCTAGGCTCAAAACTACCTAATCCACCTGCTATCGCAACAACTTTTGATCTATGTACTTTCCCTGTATTTGTAATTACATCAAACGAACCATCATCATTTTTTAGTAATTTTTCAGCTCTTTCTCCTAAAGTATATCCCGGGCTAAAAGGTTTAATTTGTTCTAACAGATTATTAACTAAATCTCCAGCTAAAACCTCCGGCATTCCTGGAATATCATAAATAGGTTTTTTCGGGTATAGTTCAGCACATTGCCCTCCTGGCTGAGCTAATGCGTCAATAATATGACATTTCAAACCCAGTAATCCAGCTTCAAATACGGTGAATAGTCCAACCGGACCAGCTCCAATTATTAAAATATCCGTTTCTATTCTATTCATTAATTAATCAATATTTATAACCTCTTCAATCTGAGGAGCAAATTTTTTAATAGTCATTTCAACACCGTTTTTAAGAGTCATTTGATTGACAGAGCAACTCACACAATTTCCTAACAACTTAACTTTGACTACATTATTTTTAATAGAAATTAGTTCAATATTTCCTCCGTCAGATTCTAAAAAAGGTCTAATTTCATCTAAACCTTGTTCGACTTTTTCTTGTAATAAATCTTTTTTCATATGATTTTATTTTTGACTTAAACAACCAGACATCGTTGTAATTTTAATAATCTCGGTTTCTGGCAGTTCTTTATTACGAATTAATAATTGTGATAACATATTTTTAGAAATCCTATTAAATATATCCTCTGAAATAGTATTTTCTTGCATCGCAGCAGGTCTACCTATATCACTAGCTTCTCTTACGCTTTGAATAATAGGGATTTCTCCTAAAAAAGGAATTCCTAAATCTGACGATAAATTTTTAGCACCCTCTTTTCCAAATAAGTAATACTTGTTGTCAGGAAGTTCCTCAGGTGTGAAATAAGCCATATTCTCAATTATACCCAAAACAGGAACATTGATATTTTCTTTTTTAAACATAGACACTCCCTTACGAGCATCATTTAATGCTATTTTTTGAGGAGTACTAATAACTACTGATCCTGAAATCGGTAAAGATTGCATTATACTTAAATGAATGTCTCCCGTTCCAGGTGGAAGGTCTACTAAAAGAAAATCTAAAACTCCCCAATCCGCATCAAAAATCATTTGATTTAATGCTTTTGAAGCCATTGGTCCACGCCATATTACAGCCTGATCAATTTTAGTAAAAAACCCAATAGATAATATTTTTACACCATAGCTTTCAATGGGTTTCATTTTTGATTTTCCATTTACATCTACAGCTAATGGTTTTTGACCTGAAACATCAAACATCTCTGGAATTGAAGGACCATAAATATCAGCATCTAAAACTCCTACGTTAAATCCCATTTTGGATAAAGAAACTGCTAAATTAGCTGTCACTGTAGACTTTCCTACCCCACCTTTTCCTGATGAAATAGCAATTATATTAGAAATGTTTTCAATTTTTCTAGATGAATTAAAAATGGTGTTTTCTTTTTCAGAAATAACTACAAAATTAACTTTAACATCAATATTAAAATCAATATTATTTTTTAGGGAATCTATAATTTTTCTTTTTATAGTATTCTTGGCTTGAAGAGTTGGTTTTAATATTTTTAAATCAATTACAATTTCATTATCAAAAACAACAATATTTTTAACAGATCCGTCACTAATAATATCCGTTTTATTGTCTTCAAAGTGGATATTGCCTAGTAACTCAGAAATTTTATTTTTTGTTAACATTTGTATTTAAAATCGTTCTAAATTGCAAATATACTATTCTAGTTAAGAATTATTCTAATTCTTTAATGGGATCCCAAAAAAATAATTCAAAATCCTTAATTTGATCATTTTCTATAATCAACCCTTCATTTTCTAACAGTTGTCTCATAAGGTTTATTCCAAAAAAATGTTTTTTCCCAGTCAATAATCCTATTCTATTAACAACTCTATGTGCGGGAATGTCTTTATTTAAGTGAGAAGCGTTCATTGCCCAGCCAACAACTCTTGCACTTTTAGAAGAGCCTAGATATTTTGCAATAGCTCCATAAGTAGTAACCTTCCCAAAAGGAATTTTTTTAACTACAGAATATACATTTTCAAAAAAATCTACTTTTTCTTTATTGCTCATTAAAATTGAAACTTAAATAAGATATTTTTTTATCATCTTTTAAATAAATACTTTCATAATAAGTTTGAATATTAACAGCTTCATCTGGAGCATTTCTGTTTTTATAAATATCGTGATTAGAATTCAATGGCTTAATACACATACCCTCCAATAAACCCAAAGTATATCCGTGAAGAAACTCGCTATCTGTCTTTAGATGCACTATTCCATCTGACTTGAGAACGTTATTATAAAGCTTGAGAAAATCTGGATTAGTCAATCTATGTTTTTGTCTTTGAAATTTTATTTGAGGGTCTGGAAAAGTTAACCAAATCTCATCAATTTCATTCGTTTGAAACACATGATTTAAAAGTTCAATTTGGGTTCTAAGAAAATATACATTAGTTAGTTTTGATTCAACTGCAGTTTTAGCTCCTCTCCAAAATCTAGCTCCTTTGATGTCAATTCCAATAAAATTTTTATCAGGATTAAGTTTAGCCAGATTGATAGTGTATTCTCCTTTTCCACATCCGAGTTCGACTATTATTGGGTTTGTATTTTTAAAAACTAAATCTTTCCAATTTCCATAAAAATTAAAATTTTTTGAAATCAAATCTTCTCTAGATGGTTGAATGACATTTTGAAAACTCTCATTTTCAATAAATCTTTTTAGCTTGTTTTTACTTCCCAAATCTATAATATATTGAAAGGTAAATTTACTTATAATTAATTAGATTTTTCTAGTGAAAAAGAAAATTCCGATCCTACTCCAAAATCACTCTCAACGTAAATTTTTTCATTATGAGCATCAATAATATGCTTAACAATTGCCAGTCCTAAACCAGAACCACCTGTATTTCTATTTCCAGAATTTTCTATTCTATAAAATCTTTCAAATAATCTTTCAAAATGTTCTTTTTTTATGCCATTACCATTATCTGTAATTCTAATAATCAATTTATTATCAATAATTTTTTCAATTGACAATTCAGTCGTACCATCAACCTTGCCATATTTAATAGAATTTTCAATCAAATTAGTTAACACTTGATGTATCTTTTCTTGATCTGCAAAAACATTAATTTGTTTAGTTTTATTTTCTAAAATCAAGCTAATATTTTTCTTTGAAGCTTGAATCTCTAACATTTCAAAAACATTATTAACAATTGAAATAATATTGAAATCTGTGGATTCGATTTTTAAATCATCAGATTCTAACTTAGTAATTAAATCTAAATCTTTAACAATAAATATTAATCTTTCGATTGCTTTTTCGGCAATTTTTAAATATTTTAAATTAACATTTTCATCTTTTAACGCACCATCAATTAGAGTCAATAAATAACTTTGAGAAGTAAATAATGGAGTTTTTAACTCATGCGCAAGGTTTCCAATAAAATTTCTTCTAAAATTTTCTTTCTCTTGCATTGATTTCATCTCTGTTTGACTTTCTTTAGAATAATTTTTTAATTGTTCAACTAAATCTTCCATGTTAGTCGAAATTAATGTTTGTCCACTAATTTTCTGTTCAGGAATTAGCTGTTCTAATATATCTTTAACTTTTTTTGAAACAAAGAATTTAAGATATAGAGTAATAAAAACAAAGGATATCAAAAGTGTTAAGGCAAAAAGAATAAAAAAACCTATATAATTCTCAAAGTATAAAATTAAAAAGAAATAAACAGAACTGGTAATTATTAAACTCAGTAGAATCGAGAATAAAAATGGTCTAAATTTTATTTTATTAAATGATGACATTATCTATTGTATAAACTTATATCCCACACCCTTAATAGTCTTAAAACACAAATCTCCAATTTTTTCTCTTAATTTTCTAATATGCACGTCAATAGTTCTATCACCTACTATAATTTCAGATCCCCAGACCTTATTCATTATTTGATCTCTTGTAAAAACATTACCTGGCTGAGATGCTAAAAGAAATAATAATTCAAATTCTTTTTTAGGAAGATATATTTCAACATCATTCTTAATAATTAAAAACTTATTTCTGTCAATTATAATATTATCCAGCTTAATAATGTCTTCATGTTTATTGACTGCATTAATACGTTTAATTATTGAAGTAATTTTTTTAAGTAAAATTTTTGGCTTTACAGGTTTTGATATATAATCGTCTGCACCTGCATCAAAAGCTGATAATTGAGTATATTCTTCGTTTCTAGCACTTAGAAAAATAACACGAGTATTTACTAAAGAAGGGATTTTTTGTAAAAGCGAACAAGCTTCAATACCATCCATTTCTGGCATCATAACATCAAGCAATATAATTTGAGGAAGAAATAATTTTGCTTTTTTTATACATTCCTTTCCGTTTGAAGCACTCTTGACTTCATATCCAGCTAAAGACAAATTATATCTTAAAATTTCCACAATATCTGGATCATCATCAACAACTAAAATTTTAGGAATTTTTCGCATTTTTTATTTTTCTTTAAATTTAAAATATTTCTGATTTTAAATTTCATTTATTAACAATTACTTAATCTTAATGTAATTGTTTTTTGATTTAATTAAATTTGAAAAAAAAAATTGTTCAAAATAGATTCTAAATATAATTTTAATCAAAAAGCTATTGAAATTTTCAATTATCAATATAACAATAATAGTGTCTACTCTAAATATTGTAAGTTAATTAATGTTGATGTTAAATCGATAAAAAAAATAGAAGATATTCCATTTCTACCAATTCAGTTTTTTAAAAATAACATAGTTTCATCATATAGAGAGCATACTCATTTGTTTAAAAGTAGTGGTACTGGGGGGGAGAGAAGTATCCATTATGTAAAAGATATTAATATTTACATTAAGAGCTTTACTGATTGTTTTGAAAAAAATTTTGGTTCTATAAATAATACTGTTTTCTTAGGGCTTCTTCCTTCATATTTAGAACAAGGCAATTCTTCTTTAATTTTCATGGTCGATCATTTTATAAAAAAATCAAATCGAAAAGAAAGTGGTTTTTATTTGGATGATTATAAAAAATTACATGATTTAATTTTAAAGCTTGAAAAGACAGAAAAAAAAATAATCTTAATCGGAGTAAGTTATGCTTTACTAGATTTTATAGAAAAATTACCTTTAAAAACTAAAAATCTAACGATAATTGAAACTGGCGGAATGAAAGGAAGAAGAAAAGAAATTACAAGAGAAGAACTTCATTATAAATTACAAAAAGGGTTTAATTCAAAAAATATTCGATCAGAATACGGAATGACAGAGCTTTTATCTCAAGCTTATTCAAAAAGAAATGGAGTTTTCAGAACTCCTTCTTGGCTAAAAGTGTTTGTAAGAGATACTAACAACCCCTTCTCAGTTAAGTCAAAAGGGAGAGGAGCCTTAAATTTTATTGATTTAGCTAATATCAACTCTTGCTCATTTATAGCTAGTGATGATTTAGGTGAGATTTATCAAGATTCTTCCTTTAAGGTATTAGGACGATTAAGTGATTCTGAAATTAGGGGATGTAATTTGATGTTTAATTAAATGAAATCAAATAATAATTTTTCTTTCCTTTTTGAGCTAAAATATATTTGTCGCAAATTAAATTTTCTTTTGAAATAATATATGAAGAATCTACTTTCTCTTTATTGATTGAAATTGAGTTTTGTTTTAAAGATCTGATAATTTCAGATTTTGAAGACAAAAAATCCGCCTTAAAAAGAAAATCTTGAACAAGAGGTCTTTCGTTAATTTGATCAAATGAAATAGTAATACTTGGAACTCCTTCAAAAATATCTAAAAATGTTTTTTCATCAAGATTACTCAAATCTTCAGAGGTAGATTTTCCGAATAAAATATTTGATGCTATTATTGAATTCTCTAAATCTTCTTCAGAATGAACTAGTTTTGTCAGAAATTCTGCTATGGTTTTTTGAAGAAACCTTAAATGAGGTGCTTCATCGTGAGTATTTATGAAATTATCAATTTCATCCTTGCTATAAAAAGTAAAAATTTTAATATATTTTTTTGCATCAAGATCAGATATATTAAGCCAATATTGATAAAATTTATATGGAGATGTTTTATCTCTATCCAACCAAACATTACCATCTTCTGTTTTACCAAACTTAGTTCCGTCTGCTTTAGTAATTAAAGGGCAAGTTAGAGCATATGCTTTTTTTCCAGTCTTTTTTCTTATTAACTCAACACCACTTGTTATGTTTCCCCATTGGTCACTTCCTCCCATTTGAATTGAACAGTTGTTTTTTGAAAACAAGTGATAAAAATCATAAGCCTGAATTAATTGATAAGAAAATTCTGTAAAAGACATCCCTACTGTTGAGTCTTTACTTAGTCTTTTTTTTACGGATTCTTTAGCAATCATATAATTTACAGTTATATACTTGCCAGTATCTCTAATGAAATCAATTAAATTAATATTTTTAAACCAATCGTTATTATTACATAAAACAGCTGAATTAATACTATCAGAATCAAAATCTAAAAATTTAGATAATTGATTGTGTATTCCTTTAATATTATTATCTAAATCTTCTTGACTTAATAAATTTCTTTCATTAGATTTTCCAGATGGGTCTCCAATCATTCCTGTTGCTCCACCAACTAATACAATAGGCTTATGTCCATATTTTTGAAAATGCATTAAAATTAAAATTTGAACTAAACTTCCAATATGTAGAGAATTAGCAGTTGGGTCAAAACCAATATATCCACTACAAGGTTTTTCTGTTAGCTTATCTTCAAAACCAGGAATAAAATCTTGAAGCATTCCTCTCCATTCTAATTCTTTAATAAAGTTTTTTGACACAATTTAATTTTTAACAAATATATATCTCTTGACTCTAAGAAAAAAGTAAACCAAAAAATAGTATTTTTACATTATGATATTAGTAACTGGAGGAACAGGACTTGTAGGCTGTCATTTACTTTATTCTCTTGTAAAAGAAAATAAAAAAGTTAGAGCTTTACACAGAAAAAATAGTAATACAGATAGTGTGAGAAAAGTTTTTTCTTATTATTCAAAGGATTCTCAAAATTTATTTGACAAAATTGAATGGACAGAAGGAAATATTAATGACGTATCTAGCCTTGAAATTGCCTTTAAAGATATTACTGAAATTTATCATTGTGCAGCCTTTATTTCGTTTAGCAATCAAGATTTAAATGCAATGAAGAAAATCAATGTTGAAGGAACTGCAAACATGGTTAATTGTGCAATTGATAAAAAAATTAATAAATTTTGTTATGTAAGTACAATTGCCGCTGTTGGTGAAAGAAATAATTTGCCAATTGATGAAGAATGTGAGTGGAAAGAAAACAACAATCCTTATTCTAAAACAAAATTTGATGCGGAATTAGAAGTTTGGAGAGGGATATCAGAGGGTTTAAACGCGGTTATAGTTAATCCTGGAGTCATAGTTGGAAGTGGGTTTTGGAAAAGAGGAAGCGGAGCTTTTATTACTCAAATAAGTAGAGGAATGAATTACTATCCCTCTGGAAAAACTGGCTTTATTTGTGTTAAGGATGTTGTGAAAATCATGAAGGAATTAATGAATAAAAATATTTTTTCTGAAAGATTTATTCTTGTTGCTGAAAATTGGACTCAAAAAGATTTTATTTTTTCCGTATGTAATCATTTAAATTTAAAATTTCCCGCCAAAAAGGCAAGTATAAGCTTAATGAAAGTTGGACTTGTTTTAGATGCTTTAAGAAGTTTTTTTCTAAACAAAAGAAGAAGATTAAGTAGTGCAATTATTAAATCTAGTCACACTAAAAATGAATACTCGAACAAGAAAATAGTTTCTGCTCTTGATTACAAATTTATAAATGTTGAAAATTCAATTGAAGAAACTTGTAAGAACTTCAAGATCAATTAACTAGTGATAAAGAATCCATAATCTTTTTTGTTTCTTTATTCAACTCGATTTCAATAGAATCTTTAATAAATCTCATTTTTTTTTGAAGATTTGAATAAATTCTTAAATATTGTTTTGGATTTGAAGAATAATACTTGTTACTATTAACAAATTGTAAGCTATCTATATTATGCTTTTTGTATAAAAATGTATCTTTTATATTATAATAATTTAAATCTGAATTATTTCTATATGCCCTACTTGAGTTAATGATATTAATATCTAAAAGAAAATTTACCATTTGTTCCTCTGACATTAAATCAGACGGACCATCTTGATTAGAGCAAGACATAATTAATATTAATAAAATAAATAATTTCCTCATCTGTTAAAAGTTAATTTTTTACCATATAAAGTTGAATTAAATAAACCGTTTTCATAGATTAATTTTCCATTAACAATAGTATGAGTTATTTGAGAATCAAATTGTAAGCCCTCAAAAGGAGACCATTTACATTTATACAATATATTATCTTTTTTAACCGTCCATGATTTATTCATGTCGATTAAAACTAAATCTGCAAAATAGCCTTTTCTTATATAGCCTCTTTTGTTGATTTGAAATAGAATTGCTGGGTTATGACACATTTTAGTCACAATTTTTTCTAAAGATATTTTATTATTTAAGTGATGTTGTAACATTGAGACAAGTGCATGTTGTACTAATGGACCACCAGACGGACAATCTAAATATGGTTTAGATTTTTCTTCAAATGTATGAGGAGCATGATCTGTTGCTATTACATCAATTCTATCATTAAGTAATGAATCCCAAAGTCCATTCCTGTCTTCTTTAGTTTTAATAGCTGGATTCCACTTAATAAAAGATTGTTTTTCCTTGTAATCCTCATCACTAAACCACAGGTGATGAACACAAACTTCTGATGTTATTTTTTTTTCTTTCAGAGGAATATCATTTTGAAACAATAACGATTCGTTTTTTGTAGATAAATGAAATACATGTAGTCTTGCATTAGTTTCTTTTGCAAGTTTTATTATTTTTTTGGTTGACTTTAAACAGGCTTCTTCAGATCTTATTTTAGAATGACAGTCAAAAGGAATATTAGAATTATATTTTAATTTATATTTTTCTAAATTTTGATTAATTATCTGTTCATCTTCACTGTGAACAACAATAATTAAATCGGTATTTAGAAAAATTTCTCTTAAGATTTCTTGGTCATCTACCAACATATCTCCAGTTGAAGAACCTAAAAATATTTTTAAAGCTGCCACTTCATTTTTATTTACTTTTTTTATCTCATCTAAGTTGGAATTGGTCGCACCAAACATAAAAGAATAATTTGCATATGAGCTTTTATCAGCAATTTCAAACTTTTTATTTAATTGATCAATAGTGGTTGTTTGGGGAACAGTATTTGGCATTTCAATAAAAGAGGTAATGCCTCCAGCGACCGCAGCTTTTGATTCAGAGCGTATTGTTCCTTTATGAGTTAATCCTGGTTCTCTAAAATGAACTTGATCATCTATCAAGCCTGGGATAAGAATTTTTCCAGATGCATTAATAACTTTACAATCTTTGGGCTCAGAAATATTTTGTTGGATTTCACTAATAACATCATCTACAATTAATAAATCTGATTGAAAAATTTTTTCTTCATTTACAATAGTTGCATTTTTTATAAGGATTTTTTTCATTCTTTATTTCAATTATTTATTAAAAAAACTTTTAATTCTCATTGCAATTAAACCAAAAATTGCTTCAAAAATAATATTTCCATTCATTTTCGATTCACCGTGAACTCTGTCTTTAAATATAATTGGTATTTCTTGTATTTTAAATTCTTTCTTGAAAGCTTTGAACTTTAATTCAATTTGAAAAGCATACCCATTAAACATAATAGAATCTAAATTTATATCTTTTAAAACCTTGGCTTTATATCCAACAAACCCAGAGGTCGCATCTTTTACTGGCATTCCTGTGATAATTCTAGAATAAAATGAAGCAAAATAGGATAAAACAATTCTACTTAATGGCCAATTAACTACATTAATTCCGTTAATGTATCTTGAACCAATAACTAAATCAAAATTAGCAATACTTAGTTCATTGTAGATTCTTATCAAATCATTAGGATCATGAGAAAAGTCAGCATCCATTTCAAAAATATAATCATATCCATTATTCAAAGCCCAAATAAATCCAGCTGTATAAGCTTTCCCTAATCCTTCTTTACTATGTCTAGAAAGTAAAAAAACACGTTCAGAACTACTTAAAGCAAATGTACTTACAAGACTTCCTGTATTATCTGGTGAATTATCGTCAACTACCAATATATTAAAGGTCACAGAAAGTGACAAAACTCTTTCAATTAAATTGATAATATTATCAGCTTCATTATATGTCGGTACAATTACTAGAGCTTTTGACATTTTATTTTTTACAAAAATACAGATTTAAGAAGTAAATTTAATAAAGGATTAAAATATTATTAATTTTGAAAGATGAATGAACTAGAAATTATAGCTTTTCCAATACAAAATTGGGTTAAAACAATTATAATTCTAGGAACAGTTCTAATTTTATTTTCAAGATTATATATCGGCGAAAGGTTTCAGTATTTATTTTCTTTTTGGAACATTCACCGTTACTTTCATTATAAATCAGGTGAAACTATATCATTATTAACACCCAACAACGTAATAATATTTTTTCTAAGAATATTGACTACTTCATTATTTATATTAATATTATTCAAAGACAAATACCAAACAGAACAAGAAGAGTTTTATTTTAAGCTTATTGTTGGATTAAGCCTTGTAATATTATTAAAATTTTTGATCGAAAAGACATTTTCAATTGTATTTGGTTTTAAAAATAAATTAAGAGAAGTTAACAGATATAGAATAGGTATTAAAAATTTATTTGCAGTTCATTTATATTTTTACTTATTAATAATAATTTTTAGCGACATTCCATTTAACAAAATTTATAATATATCCTTCGTATTATTAATCTTGTATAATGTGTTTTATTTTAAATTTATTTTAAATAAATATTTAATCCATGGGTTAAAAGCTCTAGTATATTTTATTTTGTACATTTGCACCTTCGAAATTATACCTATAGCAGGTGTTCTTTACTTAGTAAAATAAAAATAGTATTTATGAAAGTTAAATCAATTTTAGTTTCACAACCTGCGCCAACTATTGAAAACTCACCTTACATAACGTTAAAGAAAAAAAGAAAAGTTAAAATAGATTTCGTTCCTTTTATACATGTAGAGGGTATGACTGCAAGAGAAGTTAGACATCAAAAAATTGATTTATCAAAATTTTCAGCTATTATACTGACTAGTAGAAATGCAATAGATCATTTTTTTAGAGTTGCTGAAGAAATGAGATTTCCAATCCCAAATGCATTAAAGTATTTTTGCCTTTCAGAAGCGGTTGCATTTTATCTTCAAAAATACGTTGTATACAGAAAGAGAAAAATATACGTAGGCGGTAGAACTTTTGAAGAACTATCTGAACAAATAGAAAAATATAATGAAGAAAGCTATTTAATACCAAGTGCAGATGTTTTATCACCAGCTATTCCAAAAAAACTTGATGAACTTGGGGTTAAATGGACACAAGGAACATTTTACAAAACGGTTATTAGCGATTTATCTAGCCTAAAAAATGTTTATTATGACATCTTAGTGTTTTTTAGTCCCTCAGGAATAGAATCCTTATTATCCAATTTTCCAGACTTCAAACAAAATGACACCAGAATTGCGGTATTTGGCAAAACAACTGAAAAGGCTGCTGAAAAAGCAGGATTGAGAATTGATGTTTTTGCTCCAACTCCAAAAGTTCCATCTATGTCTAAAGCTTTAGATATATACATAGAAGAAGCAAATAAGAAATAAACTATATCTTAACTATACTTTTAAAATTTTTAACAAACTCATCAAAATCTGACTGAGATTTGATGTTTTTATATTTATCATCTTTAAATAAAGAAAGATAAATTTCAATTTGTTTAGGATTTAAATAACCCTTCACAGGACTTATATAATTCATCTGAGTATCAAAAAAAAGAGTTGACGGATAGGCATTGATTCCAAGGAATTTAGTGAATTCGTGAGAAGAATTTCTCTTTTGAGACCTGCTGCTGTCATAATTTGGATTAGTAAACGTTTTATCCATGAAGTTTACCGTATCATCTCCTTCTGCATTAAACTTAACGGCGTAATAATTTTTATTTATATAACTAACAATTTCTGGATTACTAAAGGTGTTTTTATCCATTAACTTACAAGGACCACACCAATTAGTGTATACATCAATAATAACATTCTTTGGTTCAGTTTTCTGAAACTCAACAACTTCTTCTAAACTAATCCAGTTTATTTCTTGAGACTGAGCTTTAAAAAAGAATAAAATAAAAAATGTGATTAAATAAAACTTATTTAACCTTAAATTACTATCATTCTGCATTATGTACTAATCTTTTAAGTGGCTTAATAATTAATATTACTAATACACCAAAAATTGTGCAAAAAATTGTAATTCCTGTGAAAGTCCAAAAATCTCCTGCTTGTGAAGCATTTTCACCAATTAAACCAGCGACTTTATTTCCTAAACCTGTAGCTGCAAAATATGCACCCATCATAAAAGCACCCCATCTTGCGGGAGCTAATTTTGTAATAAATGAAAGTGCTACGGGAGATGCGCATAATTCTCCTATAGTATGAAACAAATAAGCTAACATTAGCCAGTACATAGCTGATTTTTGAGTTATCTCACCAGCGTCATTATATGCAACTTCATTCGATGCTAACGACATAAATGAAAATCCTAATCCCATTATAATTACTCCTACAGCCATCTTAAAAATTGAAGAGTGTTCATAACCTCTTTTTTTCCACCAAATCCAAAAAGATCCTACCATTGTGGCAAAAATCAAGATATAAGTAGCGTTTGCAGATTGAAACCAACTAGCTGGAACCATAAAGTCTCCTAAAGCTAAATCTGTTTTTTGAGATGCATAAAGATTCATAAGGCCTCCAGCCTGTTCAAAAGCTCCCCAGAACACTATAACTATTAAAAAAGCTAAATATGTAACTAATATTCTGTCTTTTTCAATTTTATTTCCATCATTATAAACTACAATTGCAAACCCAACAGCAAAAGCAATTCCTATTAATAAAAGTCCATAACTCCAATCTCCACCGTATCCTAAATAAAGTCCTAACAAAGCTGTTAAACTAAATCCTGTCATTGAATTTTTTGTTTTAAAAATTTGCAAAAATAAATTAGATGACTGCACATTAGTATTCTCTAGTTCAATTTTATTTCCAACATGAATTAAGTATTTTTGACCTTTCCAGTACACAAATTGACCAATAGCCATTCCAATTCCTGCAAGACCAAAACCATAATGCCAACTGTAAACTTCACCTATATAGCCAACTACAATTGCTGAAACAGCTGCTCCTACATTGATTCCCATATAAAAAATATAAAAACCCATGTCTCTTTTGTCAATATCTTCGTTACCATACAAGCCTCCAACCATAGTTGAAATATTACCCTTTAGACATCCTACTCCCAAAACGATAAACGTAAGTCCAGTATAAAAAGCCCATAATGCTTCAACAGCTAAAATTCCATGACCAAAACATAATAAAAGACCTCCAACCATAACAGATTTTCTTTGACCTAGAAACCTGTCAGCTAGAATTCCTCCTGGAATTGTTGCTAAATAAACAAACATTGTATACCAACCATATAATGCGATGGCATCGCCATCACTCCAACCCATTCCTGGGTTAGACCCTGATGTCTCTGAAACAAGATATAAAACAAGAATTGCTCTCATACCATAGTAACTAAAACGCTCCCATAATTCGGTAAAAAACAATACGAAAAGCCCAATTGGGTGTCCAAAAAGTGTTTTTTGATGTAATTCGATTTGATTGCTCATAAGTTTATTTGGTATTAATTATTTTTTTTCCATGATAAAATTTTCCATTTGTAATGGAATGTAACTTATCGAAATTCTCAAAAGTTATTCCTCCAGCCATAATAATTTCAAATCTATCAGGTACTAAAACTAACATTTTTTTTAGAGTTTCAACGGCATTTATCGCAAAACGCTCACCGCCAGATGTTAAAACTCCATTTATGTTGGAATTGTTAGAAATTAGAGATAAAGAATCTATAACTGAATTAGTAGAATCTATTGCTTTATGTATGATTACATTTAATGGCTTTGCAATTTCTGAAAGTCTATTTATCTGTTCCATTTTAAAGTTATGGTTTTCATCCAAACATCCAAACACAACCCCGTCTAACCCTAAACTTTTACAAAATTCAATATCATTAATCATTATATTAATTTCATCTTCTGAATACTCAAAAGACGGATGTTTTGGTCTTATCATCACTCTAATGGGAATATTTAAAACAGAAAAAGCTTTTTTAATTAAGTCTCTAGAGGGAGTCAAGCCATCCAAATCTAGTCGGCCACAGAGCTCAATTCTATTGGCTCCATTTTTTTCAGCTTTTATAGCGTCTTCTAATGAATCAACGCAGACTTCTTTAATGATTTGCATTTAAGAAAGATACCTAAAAATGATATCTTTTGAAAGTTTCGATTGCCGTGTAATCAGACATACCTATATCTCTAAATTTTTTAGCTATTGCTCTATTTCTATCTTCAGTTCTAACCCAAAACTCTCTATTATCGTCTCCTTGAAACATAACATTATCTTTTTGAGTTTGATGAAAAAATATGGCTTTTCTTTTTCTTAGT
>CAJJCV010000014.1 GCA_905182765.1 Cryomorphaceae bacterium BACL29 MAG-121220-bin8
TTTTTTGGGATATCATAATTGTAGCAACAGGTTTAAACGCTACATTAAAGTAAATGTCCATTCCATTACTGATTCCACCTTGAATTCCACCAGAATTATTTGTTTCTGTTTTTTGATCTGAATTAAATGAGTCATTATGTTGACTTCCTCTTAATTTAGAACCACTAAATCCACTTCCATATTCAAAGCCTTTAACTGCATTAATGGATAACATAGCTTTACCAAGTTCAGCGTGTAGTTTGTCAAAAACAGGCTCTCCAAGTCCAATTGGACAGTTTTCAATTACACAACTAACTTCTCCTCCAACAGTATCACCTTCTTTTCTGATTTTTTTGATGAAATTTTCCATTTCAATTGCAGTTTTTGGATCTGCACATCTAACCGGATTTTTTTCAATAGTTGAGAAATCTAATTTTGAATAGTGAGTATCAACCTTAATATTACCTACAGATGACACGTGAGCAGTTATTTTGATTTCTTTTAAAATTAGTTTAGCAATTGCTCCAGCTACTACTCTACTGGCTGTTTCTCTTGCCGAACTTCTTCCTCCTCCTCTATAATCTCTGTGACCATATTTCTTATCATATACAAAATCTGCATGTGACGGTCTATAGGTATCTTTTATATGCGAGTAATCTTTAGATTTCTGATCTTTATTATGAATTAAAAAACCAATTGGTGTTCCAGTTGTTTTACCTTCAAATATTCCACTGTAAAATTGAACAGAATCTTCTTCTTTTCTTTGAGTAACAATTGAAGATTGCCCTGGCTTTCTTCTTTGCATTTCACTTTCAATAAAATCTAAATCTAACTCAATTCCTGGTGGGCATCCATCAATAACACCACCTAGAGCTGGACCATGAGATTCACCAAAAGTTGTTAGTTTAAATATATTACCAAATGTATTACCAGCCATTTTAAGATTTTAAACAAAAATAGGTCTAATATTTATTATAGAAAAGTCAATAGATTTCTAATTACAAATATTCTCTATTTCCAGTTTTTTAATTTACTAGTATGTCCGATTCCAGGGTTGAAAAAATTAGTAGGATCTAATTTTTTATAAAATTCAGTAAGAACAGGCATTGCTTTATACTCGTGACCCACATTATGTTCAGCAGGATATTCAGCTCCTCTTTTATCATATATTTCTAATAATTCTTTTTTTAATTTCTTAGCATCAACGCCTTTCTTTAAAATATAATTATGGTGAAATACATGGCAAAATAGATGTCCGTAATAAAATTTTAATTCAAGTTTATCATTAATTTCTTTTGGAAGAGTTTCGAGCCAATTTTTTTCATTTCTTGGAAATGCTATATCTAAAGACATCATTTCACCAATATTTTTTTTATTTAATGCCTGATATCTACCAATTGCACTAGCTGAAACGTATCTGTGAAGCATTGCTTTTTTCCCCTCGTGTGAGTTACATATAAAAAAATCACCTTTTTTATCCTTAAAAAAATCTTTAAAATAAATCTCAGCTTCATTTATACCTTCATCGGTCATTTCGATTATCCAATGATGTTCAAATTGATCTCTAAAAGCCTCCATTTTTTTTGGTAAATGATTTGGCCAGAAATTACTTAAGAACTGCATTAATTTATCAGAGAATTTTTCAGGGAGAAATTTAACTTTCTCTGCAATGATATCTACAATTCTTTTGAATTCAAAAAGTGACGGTAGAAAGTTTGTTCCTAGTTTTTCAATTACTATGAAAGTATCCTTACTGTATTTTTTTGCAGCATCGTAGCAATCCCTATGCATATAATCTCCAAGCCTTGGAAGTTCTTTAAAATTGCTTAGAATTTCTCTTCTTATTTTCCAAAAATCATCTTGATTATTCGAGCCAACATAAAATACTTTACTTTTTTTAGGAGCCTTATAAGTATCTAGGCGTAATGCAAATACAGCAATTTTACCTGCACTTCCTGATGCAGAATGTAATAATCTATTATCTGCATTAAAACGTGATGCAGTGTTTTGATCTATTCCTCTAACTATCTCAGAATATTTATCATCTGAGCCTAATTTTTTAGATTTTAAAATATCTGAACTAGTGTAATTGTTGTTTTCTAAATTAAGTAAGATTTCCTCAGGATTAGATCCTAGATTTATATCTAACTCATTAACTAATTCTAGCTTACCATCCTTATTGACTTTCGCATACAATGCAAATTCAGTATAGGCTGGTCCCCTGTGAACTAAAGATCCACCAGAATTATTACATACCCCACCTACAATAGATGCTCCAATTGAGGTGGAACCAATAACAGAATGTGGTTCTTTTCCTAACGGTTTAAGTTTGTTTTCTAAATCATACAAACTACTGCCAGGAAGAGCTATAATTTGTTTTCCATTTTCAATAATTTGAATAGAGTTTATTCTTAATGTATTTATAACTACAATTGAACGATCATAATCGTTTCCAAAAGGTGTTGAACCACCAGTCAAACCAGTATTAGCAGCTTGCATTATTACAATAACGTTATGTTCAACACATTTCTGTAAAACTTTCCAGATTTCTAATAGTGTACCAGGCTTAACAACAGCTAATGTTTCTCCTTCTCCATATCGCCAGCCTTTGCTAAATGGTTCTTTACCCCATTTACTAGTAATTACATATTTATCCCCGGAAATTAATTTGAGTTCATTAATAATTTTACTTTTACTTTTCATTGATATACATCAATATTTAAATATTATATTTGCCAAAGTTAAATTTTATTCAAACTCCAATGAAGAAATATATTTATTTGTTATTAATTTTAATTATCTCACACGGTTGTTCAAACAATACCTTTACTATAAATGCCGAAACAAATCACGATGAAGACTTAAATGTGTTTTTAGTTAAATTAGGTGAAAGCAATTTACCAGTTGTAATTGATTCTACTAAAGTCTTTGAAGGTAAATTTTCATTTACAGATTCAATATCTGTTCCCGAAATGCATTATGTAGTTTTTGATAAACAAAGAGAAAATCTCCCTGTTGTTATCGAACCAGGATCAATAAGTGTCAAGATTTATAAAGACAGTTTAAGATCATCGAGAGTTTCTGGAACTAAGTCAAACGAAGATTTTACAACATATAAATCTAAAACAAAAGATTTTTATGTTGAATTAAATAAAGTTCAGGTAGAAATGAGAAATGCTAGCTTTTCTAAGGATACTCTTCTTTTGAGTGATTTAAATAGTCAATTTGAATCTTTAAAAGATAAATTAAGAATTTATGAAGAAAGTTTTATTGTAGAAAACAACGATTCTTATTTATCTTCTCTAATTCTTCAGAGAATGCTTATGAACAAAGAGATTGACATTGAAAAAATTGAATCCTATTTTTTAAGATTTACAGACATAATAAAAAACACAAAATCATCTATTGAAATTAAGAAAAAAATGGATGAAATTAAAAAAGAAAGTGAAACTCCATCAATTGGAAGTTTAGCTCCTGAATTTACAGGACCAGATTTATTTGCTGAACCAGTTTCTTTAAGTGATGTTAAATCTAAAGTTATATTATTAGACTTTTGGGCATCTTGGTGTGCTCCTTGTAGAGTTGAAAACCCTAGTTTAGTTAATTTAAAATCCAAGTATAGTAATGATGAATTTCAAATTATAGGAGTTTCTCTAGACAGAGATATGGAATCGTGGGTTAAAGCAATTGAGAAAGATAATATTAAGGATTGGGTACATGTTTCAAATTTAAAATTTTGGGGAGAACCAATTGCTAAACTATATGAAGTTACTCAAATGCCAACAACCTTTGTTTTAGATGAGTCTAAGAATATAATTGGTGTAGATGTTAAAGGAGCTGATCTTGATGCATTAATTGCAAAGCAATTATCTAAATAAACTATTTTTTTTATCGTAATAAAGTATCAAAAAAGGAGTTAGTAACAATAGAACTAACCAAGTTTGATCTATTAGTATAGAGGGTTTTATTAGTATTGTAATAATCATTCCTGCTATTGCACCTCCTAAATGCGCTGAGTGACCTATGTTTCCTGTATTTTTTTTCATTCCATAGATTGAGTAAAGAATATAACATAAACCAAATACATAAGATGGTAATGGTACTGGAAAAAATAAAAGAGCTAATTTCATTTCAGGAAACAATAATATGGAGGAATAAACAATTCCTGTTACCGCTCCACTAGCTCCTACCGCAGAATACAAAACTTCGTTTTTATGTTGTTTTAAAGTAAAAAAATTACCAAAATAAAGGCTTAAAGAATATATTATTACATAATAAAACTCTCCTAGCTGCATTAATATAGCGCCTGAAAAAACCCATAAGGTAAATAAGTTAAAAAACAAGTGACTATAATCTGCGTGCAAGAATGCAGATGACCACATTCTGTATTTCTCTCCTTTTTTTATTGACTGAATATGAAATTTATATTTATTAAAAAAAGATGAATCTTTAAATCCTTTTATAGAGAATAAACAAGTAATTATAATAATTATAAAAAGCATTTTCCAAAAGTATGTAAAAAAAAACCCAGAATAAGTTCTGGGTTGATTTTTTATAATAATTTAATTATTACCATTTTTTTACAAGAACTCTAGTGAATTTTCTTACTCTTTTAAAAGTATCCCAATCTACATCCTTATTCATTTTAAGTCTGTCTTTCATGTAATTAGGATTATTAATTCTAAAGCTTCTGTCAGACTCTAATAAATCACCATATGACTTATATCCAGAAACAAAATAATGTGTTCCCTGTGGATGAACACCGCTTATAATATTTCCGTGAATTGTTCCCCTATCATCTCTTGGATATTTTTTATTTAGAGTTTTCATAGTATTTCTCATGATATCGCGACTAGACCAAGAGTTTGAATTAACAATTGAAACCACTTGAAATGGAAATACAGTTTCAGAATTGAAATTTAAAACAGTTGTTCCATTTCCTGAACTTCCACCCTCTTTAAAATAATTATTCATTTTACTAAAGAATAATTGAGTTTCTAAATTAGGGCCTGAAGACCACATTTTATTTAATGCATCAGCATTTCCAGTAAAAATAACTTGATGGCTTACGTCAAATTCTGAGTCAGAAAACATAACACTGTATAAATAAGCTGTAACTCCCTCTGTTTTGTTAGATGAGAACTGTTTGTCAAGTAAGGAAACTACCGTTTCTTCATCTGATCCATCTATAGAAAATGAATATGCTTGCCAGTGCGTTCTTTCTTGAGAATAAATTCCTAAAACAAATAATAATAATAATAATGATGTAATTTTTTTCATAATGTTTTTTTAATTTAATATAAATATATAAAACATTCTTACACGAACTTAATTATAATATTTAATTATGATAATAATATAATAGATTTGCATTAATGAATTTGACAACAAGATTATTAATATATCCTATACTGTTATTTATATCCCACTTGCCTTTTAGAGTACTGTACTTTATTTCTGATATATTTTATTACTTATTATACTATGTTATAAGATTTAGAAGAAAAGTTGTTAGAAAGAATTTAGAGTTATCAAAAGTTTCTAAAAACAAAAAAGATTTATTACGTATTGAAAAAAAGTTCTACAGACACTTAACAGATGTGTTTTTTGAAATGTTTAAGTTTTATAGTATCTCACCAAAAGAAATGAAAAAGAGATTTTATATCGAAAATCCTGAAATCTTTTATGAATTTGAAAAAAAGAATAAAAGCGTAATGTTTATGACTTCTCATTACGGTGGATTTGAATGGTTTTTGTCAATAACATATCATGTCCCTCAACTTCCTTTTGCCGTATATACTCCATTATCAAATAAGAGTTTAGAGGTATTGATAAAGAAATTTAGATTAAGACATGGGTCAAAGTTGATTTCTAGATACGAAGCAGGATCATACATTAAAAAGCAACTCAAAGAAAATAAATTGTTTTTATATGGAATGGCAGCTGATCAATCTGCTCAAATTAGATCAATCACCTATTGGAAAGAATTTTTGGGAATTAAAGTACCTGTTTTTACCGGTTCAGAAAGGATTGCAAAACAACACGATATCCCTGTTGTTTTTGGTAAAGTTGTAAAAGTTAAAAGAGGATATTACAAAGTGGTTGTTGAGTTAATAACAGAGTTTCCAAATGAACATGATAATTATCAAATTACAGATACCTACTTAAGTAAACTTGAAAAACAAATTAGAGAAATACCAGAATATTATTATTGGACTCACAACAGGTTTAAACACAAGGATAAAGCACCAAAGGATTAATTTGTCAATTGATTAACTAAGGTTTCAATTTCTTTGATAAGATCTTGAGCTTTATCAATGGTTTTAGCTTCACTATAAATTCTTATTATTGGTTCGGTGTTAGACTTTCTCAACTGAACCCAACAATCCTTAAAATCTATTCTTACTCCGTCTACTAGATCTAAATCTTCATTATTATATTTTTCAGCAATTTGACTTAGAATAGCATCTACATTTAATGATGGAGAAAGATTTATCTTTTCTTTTACCATAAAGTATTTAGGATATGTATTAAGAAGTTGGCTAGCGGTTAACCCTCGCTCAACGTATAAAGATAAAAACAATCCAATTCCAACTATAGAATCTCTTCCATAATGACTTTCAGGATATATTACTCCTCCGTTACCTTCTCCCCCAATTACTGCTTTACATTCTTTCATTTTATCAACAACATTTACTTCTCCAACTGCACTATATAAATGAACTTGATTATGTTTTTGAGTAATATCACTTAAGGCTCTAGAAGAAGATAAATTAGATACAGTTGATCCGGGTGTTTTACTTAATACATAATCAGAGCATGCAACAAGAGTATTTTCTTCACCAAATAATTCACCGTCTTCACAGACGAAAACTAATCTGTCAACGTCAGGATCTACAGCAATACCTAAATCAGCATTACATTCTAATACCCTTTTAGATAATTCTGTTAAGTTTTTTTTCAAAGGCTCAGGATTATGTGGAAAATCTCCATTAGGTTCGCAATAGAGTTTAATTACTTCAATATTTAAAGCTTCTAAAAAATCAGGAACTATTATTCCTCCAGTTGAATTTACTGCATCAACAACAACTTTTATTTTTTTTGTTTTTATTTCTTCAACATTTACCAAATTCAAATCCAAAACAGAACTAATATGTTTTTTCATAGAATCGTCAGATACAGTAATCTTACCTAAGTCATGAACATTTGAGAAAATAAAATTCTTAGATTCAGAAAGTTTAACAATTTTTTCACCTTCAGAAGAATTTAAAAATTCACCATTTTCATCTAATAGTTTTAACGCATTCCACTCTGTTGGATTATGACTTGCAGTTATAATAATCCCTCCCTCTGCATTATATTCTTTAACCATTAACTCAACTGTCGGAGTTGTAGACAAACCTAAATCTATAACATTTACACCAAGAGATATTAGTGAATTTTGAACAAAGCTTTGAATCATTTTTCCTGATATTCTAGCATCTCTCCCAATAACAACTGTTGGTTTTTCATTTAGAGTTCTATTTAAAACCCACTGGGCATATGCACATCCAAAGTTTACCGCATCTAAGGGAGTTAGATTGTTTCCATATTCACCTCCAATTGTTCCTCTTATTCCAGAAATTGATTTTATTAATGTCATGCTTCAAAGATACAACTAGATTAATATTTATATTAGTATTATATAAATTTTTCAACCATGTCTAAAAATTACTTTTTATTAATACTTACAGTATTATTTCTTTCTTGTGATGATGGAATATATAAAAATGGTATGGTTGTTTCCGCAAAACATGAAGCTTCCAAAGTAGGTATTGATATATTAAAAAAGGGAGGAAATGCATTTGATGCCATGATAGCTACAGATTTAGCTCTAGCTGTTGTATATCCTAACGCAGGCAACCTAGGCGGTGGTGGCTTTATGGTTTATAGACTATCAGATGGTGAAAATGGAAGCCTTGATTTTAGAGAAAAAGCACCTATTAATTCTAGGTCAGATATGTACTTGGATAGTAATAAAGATGTCATTAAAGGATTAAGTCAAAACGGTGCTTTAGCTATTGGTGTTCCAGGAACTATTGCAGGATTGTTCGAAATTCATAATAAGTTTGGAACTCTTCCAATAAAAGATTTGTTTCAGCCAGCAATAGATTTAGCAAATAACGGTTATAGATTAACCTCTAAACAAGTGAATACTATTAATAATTATAAAGATTTAATATTAGAATTAAATGACTCCATACCATTATTTAATAAGACATTTAAAGACAACGATTTATTTATAAACAAATCTTTAGGTAATACTCTTTCTTTAATTTCAGAAAATGGTGTTGACGAGTTTTATAAAGGAGAAATTGCAAAAGAACTATCATCATACATAATTAGTAAAGGTGGAATTATTACACCAAAAGATTTTTCTTTATACAAACCAGTTTGGAGAGAAACATTAGAAATAAAATATAAAGATTTAAATATAATTTCAATGGGACCACCATCTAGTGGAGGCGTTGTTTTAGGTCAGGTTTTAAAAATGATTGAAAATTATAATTTAAATGAATTAGGTCATAATAGTGAGCTTTATATTCAATTATTAGTTGAGGCAGAAAAATTATCTTTTGCGGACCGTAGTAAATATTTAGGTGACCCCGATTTTAATTATATACCAACTAATGAATTGTTAGATTCAGATTATTTAAAATCAAGATTCAATTCATTTAGTTTTGACAGTATACAAAGCTCTGAGAGTATTGATCCAGGAAATATTTTAATTAACGAAAGTAACGAGACTACTCATTATTCAATAGTCGATAAGTTTGGAAATGCAGTTTCAGTTACTACTACTTTAAATGGTAATTATGGTTCAAAATTAATACCCTCTAAACTTGGTTTTTTTTTGAATAATGAAATGGATGATTTTTCTATAAAACCAGGCTCGCCAAATATGTATGGACTGATTGGAGGGAAAACTAATTCAATTGAGCCAGAGAAACGCATGTTAAGCTCTATGACACCATCTATTATTGAATCAAACGGAAAGTTATCTATGGTGCTTGGGAGTCCTGGAGGTCCAACAATAATAACCTCTGTATTACAAACAGTGTTAAATTTTTATGAGTTTGGTTTTGATATGCAAAAATCTGTAGATGCTTCAAAATTTCATCATATATGGCTTCCTGATAAAATATTTTATGAAAAAAACGTATTGTCAAATAAAATTAAAAATACTTTAAAGAAAAAAGGATACAAATTTAACTCTAACTATTCCGTTATTGGACGAGTAGACGCAATACATATTGATAAAAATAAAATGTTTTATGGTGGAGCAGATAAAAGAGGTGATGATAAAAGTATTGGATATTAAATAAAACTTCTACTTAAAACTATTTATATTATCGTATTTTGCAACCTTGATTTTTTAAATGAATAATAACATTTTAGTTAAGGGCGCCAGGGTACATAATTTAAAGAATATTGATGTGAATATTCCAAGAAACAAGTTTGTCGTTATTACAGGGATTTCTGGAAGTGGCAAATCTTCACTTGCATTTGACACTATTTATGCAGAAGGTCAAAGAAGGTACATAGAAACATTTTCAGCTTACGCAAGACAGTTTATTGGTGGACTAGAAAGGCCAGATGTTGATAAAATTGATGGGCTTTCTCCTGTAATTGCAATAGAACAAAAAACTACTTCAAAAAATCCTAGATCAACTGTAGGGACAATAACTGAAATTTACGATTATTTACGATTATTTTACTCAAGAGTTGCAGATGCTTATAGTTATAATTCAAACGAAAAAATGATCAGTTATACTGATGATGAAATCATTGATCTTGTATTTAAAAATTTTATTAGTAAAAAAATCACTATCCTCTCCCCTGCTGTTCAATCTAGAAAGGGACATTACAGAGAACTTTTTTCTTCAATTCAAAAACAAGGCTTTTTGAAAGCTAGAATAGATGGCGTTATCACTGATTTAAAGCCTAATTTAAAATTAGACAGATATAAAATACACGATATAGAAATAGTTATTGATAGATTATTATTAAAGAATGATGAATCTTCTAAAAAAAGACTTAAGGATAGTCTGATTACTGCAATGTATCATGGAAACAATTCATTGTTGATTGTTAATGAAGAAGATAACACAACAACTTATTTCAGTAGAAGTTTAATTTGTCCATCAACTGGTATTTCATATGAAAAACCAGAGCCAAACTCATTTTCATTTAATTCACCTAAAGGAATGTGTAAAAAATGTAATGGTTTAGGTAAATTAAATAAAGTAAATATTGATTTAATTCTCCCTGATAAAAGTATTTCAATTCACAGTGGTGGGCTTATACCATTAGGTAATTATAAATCTAGCTGGATCTTTAAACAAATTGAAACAATTTCTGAAAGATATAACTTCAATATAAAAGACCCAATTAGTAAAATTCCAAAAAAAGCAATGGAAATAATATTGTTTGGAGGCAATGAATCATTTTCAGTCGAATCTAAAACTTTAGGTTTAACTAGAAAGTATGAAATCGATTTTGAGGGAGTTGCTCCGTTTATTGAAAATCAAGCTAATGAAATATACAGTGCTAGAATCAAAAGGTGGGCAAATGGTTTTATGGATAATGTAAAGTGTGAAAGTTGTAATGGAAGTAGATTGAACAAAGAGTCAAGACACTTTTTTGTTGATAAAAAAAACATTCATGATCTTAGTAGTTTAGATATTATTGATTTAAAAAAATGGTTTATATCTGTAGAACCAAAACTTAGCGATAGAAATAAAATAATTGGTTCTGAAATTATAAAAGAAATCACTAAACGTTTGAGTTTTTTATTAAATGTTGGTCTTGATTATCTATCCCTAAGTAGACCTACAAAATCTCTATCAGGGGGAGAATCTCAAAGAATTAGATTAGCTACTCAAATAGGATCTCAATTAGTAGGTGTTTTGTATATACTAGATGAACCCAGTATTGGACTTCACCAGAGAGATAATTCTAAACTAATTGAATCTCTTAAAAAGTTAAGAGATTTAGGAAATACGATTATTGTAGTAGAGCATGATAAAGAAATTATGGAGAAGGCTGACTGTATTATTGATGTTGGGCCGCTTGCTGGAAAAAATGGTGGTGAAATAATTTTTAACGGAACCTATAAAGAAATATTAAAATCCAATACAGTTACCTCACAATATTTAAAAAATATTAAATGTATTCCTGTTCCAGAAAAAAGAAGAACTTCTAAAAACAAGTTAACTATTGAAGGTTGTACTGGAAATAATTTAAAAAACATAACAGTTGATTTTCCTCTTGGAATAATGATTGGAGTTACCGGTGTATCAGGAAGTGGAAAATCTACATTAATTAATGAAACTTTATATCCAATATTAAACAACTACTTTTTTAATGGAGTTAAAGAACCTTTACCCTATAAAAAAATTAGTGGATTAAAACATATTGATAAAGTTATTGAAATCAATCAATCTCCCATTGGAAGAACACCAAGAAGTAATCCTGCAACATATACAGGTGTATACAGTGATGTTAGATCTTTGTTTTGTATGACTCAGGAATCTCTTATTAGAGGTTACAAACCAGGTAGATTTAGTTTTAATGTAGTTGGCGGCAGATGTGAAACCTGTCAAGGTGGAGGATTAAGAAAAATTGAAATGAATTTTCTTCCTGATGTATATATCAATTGTGATGATTGTCAAGGTAAAAGGTTTAACAGAGAAACTTTAGAGATAAGATATAAAGGCAAATCTATTGCTGATATTTTAAGTATGACAATAAATGAAAGTTGTGATTTTTTTGAAAATTTTCCAAAGATTTTAAGGAAGTTGAAAACTTTAAAAGAAGTTGGTTTAGGTTATGTAACTTTAGGACAACAATCAACAACATTGTCAGGTGGAGAAGCACAAAGAATAAAATTAGCCTCAGAATTATCTAAAAAGGATACAGGAAACACAATATATATATTAGATGAACCCACTACGGGTCTACATTTTCAGGATATTAAGGTTTTATTGGAAATGATTAACAGATTAGTAAACAAAGGCAATACTGTTATAGTTATCGAACATAATATGGATGTAATTAAAACTGTTGATCATATTATTGAAATTGGCCCTAACGGCGGTAAATTAGGTGGTCAGGTTATTTTCAATGGTAAGCCAGAGGAATTGATTAATATTGACAAAAGTCCTACCGCTATGTATTTAAAAAAAGAACTAACTTAGTTATATGCATAGTAAAAATTTAAAAGGCTGGAATGAGGTAAAGACTAATGATTCTTGGTCCGTTTTTAAAATAATGGGTGAATTTGTAGATGGATTTGAAAAGCTTAGTAAGATTGGTCCTTGTGTGTCAATATTTGGATCTGCTAGAACAAAATCCGATCATCCTCATTATAAATTAACAACTGATATCGCTGAGAAGGTAGTTGATCTTGGATTTGGGGTAATTAGCGGTGGTGGTCCAGGTGTAATGGAAGCTGCAAATAAAGGAGCTAAAAAAGCCTTAGGTCCGTCTGTTGGTTTAAGTATTGAACTACCATTTGAACAGACTGAAAACCCTTATATAGATGATGATAAATCATTGCACTTTGATTATTTTTTCGTTAGAAAGGTAATGTTCATGAAATATGCCCAAGCCTTTATTGTAATGCCTGGTGGATTTGGAACTTTAGACGAGCTTTTTGAAGCTTTAACATTGATTCAAACAAAAAAGGCTGAAATATTCCCTATAATATTAGTTGGAAAATCATTCTGGAAAGGCTGTATTGACTGGGTTAAAGAACAATTGTTATCTAATCACAATTATGTCTCAGATATTGATTTAAATCTTATTTCTATAGTTGACTCACCTGACGAAGTTATTGATATTCTAACTAAGTTTTATGATAAGAAAGGTTTCAAGCCTAACTTTTAATATACCATTTAAGATTTTTATGAGAAAATGTTTGTCATTACTTTTTCTTTTCCTTATTAGTAATGTATTCGCTCAAGAAAATGAATATGTAATTGATGCAAAATTTAATATTAATAATAGAATAATTGATATTAAACAATCTATAAGTTTTACAAATAATAGTTTAAATGATATAGATCATATTATTTTAAACGATTGGCCTCACTCCTACTTTAATCCATCAAGTCCTCTTGGTAAACGTTTGTCTGAAGATTTCACTCTTAATTTTCAAAGATCAACTAAAAATCAAAGAGGATATACTAACATAATTGAAATCCAATCCGAAAATAACAATCTTAATTTTGAAAGACTAACAAATAATATTGACTTAATAAAAGTAAATCTTAATAATGCTTTAAAACAAAAAAAAACAATAAAAATTACTATTGAATATCAAGTTAAAATACCAATAAGTGATTTTACTGGATATGGAATTGATAACGATAATAATATTAATCTTTCTGAATGGTTTATCACTTTAGCAAAAATTAAAAATAACAAATGGTTAATAGAGAGTAATTTAGATTTAAATGATTTGTCACTGGAACCCTCATCTTATAAGTTTAAAATTACTTACCCATTGGATTTTGATTTAATTTCTGATTTAGAAACAGAATCTATTAAATTAAATAAAAGCAACAATATATTTGAGTCTACAATTGAAAACAGAATTCATGTTCCGATTATACTTACTCAAAATAATTTTTTTAATAAATTTAAAACAACTGAAAATTTAATAATATCAGATTTATATAATATTTCAAATAATAAAACAGATTCTTTGCTTAATAGAGTAATAAATTATGTGGATGATAAAACTGTAAATAAGTTATTAAAAAATAATCAAAATAATGATTCAATAAATTTAAATTTTATTTTTAACAAAACATCAGATTACGTTCAAAGTAAACTTGGAAATTATCCCATTAAAAAAATTGTTTTATCTAAATTTGATTTAGAAAAAGATCCAGTATACGGCTTAAATAATATTCCTGATATTTTAAATCCATTTGAAAAATCTTTTATTATTGAGTTTTCAGTTTTAAAACTTGTGATTTCTAAGTATTTAAAAAATTTATATCCTTTACATAAGCGAAAAGATTATTGGCAAATTAAAGGGATTGAAACCTT
The DNA here is from genome assembly GCA_905182765.1 of Cryomorphaceae bacterium BACL29 MAG-121220-bin8. Taxonomy (GTDB): domain Bacteria; phylum Bacteroidota; class Bacteroidia; order Flavobacteriales; family Flavobacteriaceae; genus MAG-121220-bin8. The sequence goes on from CAJJCV010000014.1 coordinate 14,080, forward strand.
TTTGTTAATTGATTATATTGAAGAATATTATCCTAATTTGAATTTAATTGGAAAATTTTCCAATTTATCAATTATTAAAAATAGAGAATATTCGAAATTTAAATTTAGTGAGCAATTTAGATTGTTTGATAATATTATTTCAAGTAGAAACATTAGTCAACCAATTAGTTCTCAATTAGATTCTCTTACAAGAATAAACTATAAAGTAATTAACCCGTACAAATCAGGTTTAGCATTAAAAATGTTGGATGATTATTTAGGTGATGACAAAGTATCTAAGAGTATTTTAGAATTTTCAATTAATAATAAACTTAAAAAAAATAATAAATCATTTTTAAATATTCTTAATGAAAACTCAAATAGTGAAATTTTTTGGTTTGATAATTATATAAATTATAATGACAATATAGATTTTTCAATAAAAAAAATTGAATCTGAAGAAAATAATTATAAGTTTTTAATTAAAAATAGTTCTAAATTAAGTCTTCCACTTAAAATCACTTTAATTGATGAAGAAAATAAAATTAGAAGTAAATGGTTAGATGAATTTACTAATGATACTATAATTAAAGTTGGTTATAATAGTAAAGTGATTATTAATTCTGAAAAATATTTTTCCGAAAATAATTTTTCTAATAACTACTCATCAACCTTTAAAACAAATAAAAAAACAAAATTTATTTTGTTCAAGGATTTTGAGAATAACTCCATTAATCAAATTTATTATATCCCTTTATTTAATTACAATCTTTATGACGGTTTAATGCCCGGAGTTTCTTTTTCCAATACATCTCCAATAAAGAGACCTTTTTCATATAAGGTTATTCCTTATTATTCAACTAAGCAAAAAGAATTATTAGGAAAGATTAATTTAAAATATACTGAATACAACAAGAATAAAGATACTAAGTTATTTAGTGTAGATTATTTTTTAGGCGCTTCAATTTTCCATTATAAAGATGATCTTTCTTACAATACTTTCTTTCCGTCAATTGTTTTGGCCTTTAGAGATAAGGATTTAAGATCTAATTCAAGACAATTTTTAAGCATGAGATATATTAGTGTTTTTAGAGAAGAAAACACAAATACGGATCAATATCCAAACTATAATATTTTAAACCTAAAATATATAACGTCTAACTCTAGTGTTGAAAAAGCATTTAATTTTAAAACTGACTTTCAATTTAACAAAGATTTTATAAAAAGTTCAGTAACATTTAATTATAGAAATTATTATAAATCAAATAGACAGTATAATATCAGATTTTTTGCTGGAAAATTTTTAAAAAACAACACAATAGATGACTATTTTAGTTTTTCTACATACAGAGCTAGAGATTATTTATTTAGCACCAATTTACTAGGAAGATCTGAAAACTCCGGATTTTATAGTCAACAATATATAGGTTCAGAAGGTGGTCTCAAATCTAAGATTAATTATGAATTTGCTAATGACTATATAATTTCTTTGAACTCGGGTATAACTATATGGCAATGGATAGAAGCTTATGCTGGAATTGCTGCTATTAAAAATTTAAATTATAGTTTAAGAACACAATACGAAACAGGAATAAGGTTAAATCTTTTAACTGATTATTTTGAATTATACCTTCCACTCTATTCGTCTCTTGGAAATGAGTTTAACCAAGCTGATTACTTAAGTAAAGTTAGATTTAAAATTTCTATTGATCCAAATACATTATCTGGTCTGTTTTCAAGAAGATGGTTTTGATATACAAATAGGAATCAACGTCTTTTTTATTTAAATTAGTAAACTAAATTTCTTAATGGAAAACAACATTGATCTTAATAAAGAAATTTCTTTTGAAACTTTTAAAAAACAGGTTTTAGATGATTACAGAATAATAGTCACAAGCAGGGAAGCTAGTCTACTTGGAAGAAGAGAGGTTTTGAGCGGAAAAGCAAAGTTTGGTATTTTTGGAGATGGAAAAGAACTGCCCCAAATTGCGCTTGCAAAAGTTTTTCAAAATGGTGATTTTAGATCAGGTTATTATAGAGATCAAACATTTATGATGGCCATAGATGAATTGAATGTTAAACAGCTTTTTTCAGGTTTATATGCAAACACAGACATAAATGAAGAACCAATGTCTGCTGGACGTCAGATGGGAGCACATTTCAATACTCCCCTTTTAAATACTGACGGTTCGTGGAAAAAATTAATTAATCTTAAGAATTCTAGTTCTGATGTTTCATGTACAGGTTCGCAAATGCCAAGATTACTTGGATTAGCTCAGGCTTCAAAATTATATAGAAATTTAGATTTTAAAAATTCAGAAAATTTTTCAATTAATGGTAATGAAATTGCTTGGGGAACAATAGGTAACGCAAGTACAAGTGAAGGTGTTTTTTTTGAAGTATTAAATGCAGCTGGAGTCCATCAAGTTCCTATGGTAATTAGTATTTGGGATGATTCATATGGTATTTCTGTTGAAAACAAAGATCAAACAATAAAAGAAGATATTTCTGAAGCTCTTTCTGGTTTCAAAAGAACATCATCAAAAAAAGGTTTTGAAATACTTACTGTTAATGGTTGGGATTATCCTAATCTAATTAATACGTATCAAAAAGCAAGTGATATTGCTAGAGTTGAACATGTTCCTGTGATAGTACATGTAAAAGAGCTTACACAACCCCTAGGTCATTCATCATCTGGATCACATGAAAGATATAAAACTAAAGAAAGATTAGAATGGGAAAAAATTAATGATTGTAATGTCAAAATGAGACAATGGATTATTGACAATAGTATTTCAAATAATGATGAACTAAATATAATAGAATCTAAATGTAAGGATTATGTAAGAATTTCTAAAAAGGATGCATGGGAAACTTATATAAATCCTATACTTAAAATTAGAGATGAATATATTCAAATTTTAGATGTTCTTTTTAAAAAATATAAAGATTATGATTTAGATATTTCTATTTCAGAGCTTTCAAGAATAAAAGAACCAAACAAAAAAGATATTCTGTCTAATGCGAGAAAAGTATTAAGAGTATTGTTGAATGAAAACTCATTTGAGTTAAATGCGCTTAAGAATTGGGTTAATAAATTCTCATCTAAGCAAAGTAAGACATACAGTTCTATGCTTTATAATGAATCCGATACTAACTATAAAAGTGTTAAAAAAGTTGATCCAATTTATGATTTTAACAACAAGAAAGTAGATGGAAGGATTATAATTAGAAACAATTTCGACAGTTTATTATCCAAATATGATAATCTAATTATTTTTGGTGAAGATTCAGGAAAAATTGGTGATGTTAATCAAGGTTTAGAGGGGTTACAGGATATTTATGGAGTTGACAGAGTTTCTGACAGAGGAATTAGAGAAGCTTCCATAATTGGAGAAGGTATAGGTTTAGCCTTAAGAGGATTTAGACCAATCGCTGAAATTCAGTACTTAGATTATTTACTATATGCATTGCAAATCCTAAGTGATGATCTTGCTACTCTTCATTATAGAACTTTTGGAAGACAAATTGCGCCTTTAATAATTAGAACAAGGGGGCACAGACTTGAGGGTATATGGCATTCAGGTTCTCCTATGGGAGCTTTATTATCAACATTGAGAGGAATTAATATACTTGTTCCAAGAAATATGGTTCAAGCTAGTGGAATGTATAATTCTCTATTACAATGTCAAGAACCAGCTGTAATTATTGAATCTTTAAATGGATATCGTCTAAAAGAAAATCAACCAAATAATTTATCCGAATTTACTGTTTTGATTGGTGAATCTGAAAAAATTAAGAATGGTGACCAAATTACAATAGTTTCGTATGGATCTACACTAAGGTTAGTAGAAAAAGCTTCTGATGAATTAGATAATTTAGGAGTTAGTTGTGAAATTATTGATATTCAATCGCTAATTCCATTTGATAATTCCAATTTGATTATTGAAAGTTTAAAGAAGACTAATAAGTTACTTATTATTGATGAAGATCTACCCGGTGGAGCATCATCATATATTTTACAAAAAGTTATTCAAGAACGTGATGGTTTTCAGTATTTAGATTCTACTCCATTGACACTTACTTCGAAAGCTCATAGGCCAGCTTACGGTACAGATGGTGATTACTTTTCTAAACCATCTATAGATGATATTATTGAAACTGCATATGCAATAATGAACGAATACGATCCAATTAACTACCCGAGTATAATTTAATTCATTATTTGAACGATTAATTGATTAAGAGTGTTTTCTTGTGAATTATTGCTAACGCCAAATCCTTTTGATTTTAAATCAACATTTTTTATCAGAGTAATTATAGAAGATATTTTCTTCATTGGGTAAATTTTTGAAGCTCTATGATAATCTTTAACAAAAAATTTATTTATTCCAAGTGTTGAAGCAACATTGATTTCAGATTTATTATTTAAACTGTGAAATTGAAATAATTGAATAAAGTAATTAAATAAAGAGCTTAATACTACTTGAGTCGGATAACTTTTAACATTACTGGAAAAATAATCTCCAATAACTAAAGCTTTACTAATATTACCTAAACCAATTGCATTTCTTAACTCAAATATATTAAAATCCTTACTGATTCCGATGTTTTTTTCAATTAGCTTAGGGGTGATGTTATTGTTTTCAGGATTTAATAACTTCAGCTTATTAAGCTGATTATTTATCATTTTCAAATCATTGCCTAAAAATTCAACAAGCATTTGATTTGCTTTAATATCAATTGTATAATTATCTTCTTTTAGTTTATTTGTAATCCAGCTTGAAACCTGATTGTCATAGGGTTTTTTAGAATTTAAGATTAAACCAAACTTCTGAATTGCTTTATATATTTTCTTTCGTTTATCTAAACTTTTATATTTATAATTAATTACTAAAATTGTTGAATGCATAGGATTTAACATATAATTTAATAAACCATCAATTTTTGATGATAAATCCTGAGCTTCTTTAATTATTACTAATTGAAATTTCGACATCATAGGGAATCTTTTAGATACAGAGATGATCTCATCTATATTGGTGTCTTTTCCATAAAGAACTGTTTGATTAAAGCTTTTCTCCTCTTCATTTAGAACCTTATTCACTAATAAATCATTAATCAAATCTATGTAATACGCTTCTTCACCCATTAAAAAATAAATAGGACTAAAAACTTTATTATTTATTTTTGAAACAATACTATTAATTTCTTGTAAATTCATTTTTTTGAATATGATAAAATTAAATTATCCAGACTTTGAATTTAAGTTAAAAAAAATTGAAAATAAAACTTTTATTTTTGATTTTATAAGAAAAAAATACATTTTCTTAACACCAGAGGAATGGGTAAGACAACATGTTTTAAATTTTTTAATTATTAAGAAGATTCCATTAACACATATTGCAATTGAAAAAAATTTTTTAGTAAATAATTTAAATAAAAGATTTGATATTGTAATTTACAACAGTAAAGGTGACGTGAAAATGCTTATTGAATGTAAATCACCCTCTGTAAAATTAACTCAAAACGTATTTGATCAAATATCAGTCTATAATATGAAGCTAAATTCAAAATTTTGTATGATTACAAATGGATTAGATCATTTATATTTTAAAATCGATAAATTATCTAAAAAATATACTTTTGTAAAAGATTTTCCATTAACATGAAAATAGCTATTGTAATTCTTAACTGGAACGGTTTAAAGCATTTAAAAGAATTTTTACCAAGTGTTGTTAAATATTCTAATAAAAATCCAATTTACATTATAGATAATAGTTCAACAGACAATTCGGTCGAGTTTTTAAGACAAACTTTCCCTGAAATTAATTTAATAATAAATTCAAATAATTTTGGATATGCAAAGGGTTATAATGAAGGTTTAAAAAAAATAACAGAAGAAGTTTATTGTTTATTAAACAATGATGTTGAAGTAACGAAAGGATGGCTCGACTCTATAATAGAAGAATTTAAAAACAATGAATCTGTTGTTGTTGCTCAGCCTAAAATTTTAGACTACAAAGATAAAAGTAAGTTTGAATATGCAGGAGCTGCAGGTGGTTTTATAGATTATTTTGGATATCCTTATTGTAGAGGAAGAATTTTTAATACTATAGAAAAAGACACTGGTCAATATGATCAAGATATTGATATTTTTTGGGCATCAGGCGCTTGTTTTTTTATTAGGAAAAAAACCTTTGAAATGTTAAATGGGTTTGATGAAAATTTCGTTAATCATATGGAGGAAATTGATTTATGTTGGAGACTTGCAAATTTAAATTTAGATCTTAAAAAAAGATTTATCTACAAAAGTGTAATTTATCATTATGGAGGGGGATCTTTAGATTATAAGAATCCAAAAAAACTTTTTTATAATATACGGAATCAAAGATGGATGATATTAAAAAACATGAATGTGTTTTATGGAAAATCGCTCACTTTGTTTTTGATTCAGATTATAAATTTTTTACTTCTTTTTAAATATCTATTTAACGCAAAAATTAAATATTTTGTAGAAATCTTAAAGGCAATATTCTCAAATTCAATTACAGTCAACGGATATAAAATTAATATTGCAAGAAAATACGAGAAATTAAGATCAAATAAAATCAAATCAAAACATTATAATATTACATCAATCTTTTATCATTATTTTTTAAAGGCAGAAAAAAAATTTTCAGATTTAACTTAACTTTAATTTTTTGTGTAATTTTTTTATTTAAATTTGAATTAAATATATTTAATATGAAAAAACTAATACTAACAATTTTAACTGTTTCTTTTTTATTCACTTCATGTATTTCTAAAAAAGATTATGCAGCTTTAGAATCAACTAATAAACAAAATAAAGATTTACTTAATTCAGCAACATTAAAACTTAATGCTTGTATTGAAGATAAGTCTAATTCTGAAGCTAGTTTGAGAACTTTAAAAGATCAGGTTGCTTTTTTAAAAGCAAACAATCAAGATCTTATAAACAACATGGGTAATTTAACTACTCTATCTCAAAAGGGTGCGGAAAATCTTGAAAAATCTCTTGAAAGTATGAAGGAGAAAGATTTAACAATTAACACAATGAGAGATGCTGTAACTAGAAGAGATTCAGTAACACTAGCATTGGTTACAAGTTTAAAAGGAACATTCATTGATATTAATGATAAAGATATTGAAGTAAATGTCGAAAAAGGTGTAGTATTTATTTCAATTTCTGACAAATTATTGTTTAATAGTGGAAGTTATATTGTGTCTGAAAGAGCCAAAGAAGTATTAGGTAAAGTTGCCAAAGTAGTTTTGGATAAACCTGAAATTGAATTCTTAGTTGAAGGACATACGGACGATCAATCAATTCAAAATGAAGTGTTGTTAGACAATTGGGATTTAAGTGTTAAAAGAGCTACGTCTGTTGTCAGAGTATTGCAAAATGATTTTGGTGTTCAGCCTGAAAGAATGACTGCTGCTGGAAGAAGTTTTTATGTTCCTGTTGCAGATAATGATACAGCTGAAAATAGATCTAAAAATAGAAGAACTAGAATTGTTGTTCTTCCTAAGCTTGATCAGTTTTATGATTTAATTGAACAAGGAATGCAAGGAGGAGCAAATTAATATTTGTAATTTTTAAAAAAACACATTCTTTGAATGTGTTTTTTTTTGTAAATGTTACTAAGAATAAATATTTCTTTTTACCAATCAAATACCCAATTAAATAGACGATATTTGCACACTTAATTAAAAAAAATGGGCAATTTCGAAGATTTAGGTGTAAATAAGGGTTTATTAAAGGCTGTTGAAGAAATGGGATTTACATCTCCTACACCCGTTCAAGAAAAAGCAATACCGTATTTACTTAAAGGTAAAAAAGATTTAATTGCACTAGCACAAACTGGAACAGGAAAAACTGCAGCTTTTGGACTACCTTGTATTCAACATGTTGATCCAAAAATTAAACATGTTCAGACTATAATCCTTTGTCCAACCCGTGAATTGTGTATACAAATTTCGAAAGATCTTTTAAAATTCGCAAAACATTTAGATTATGTTAAGATTGTTGCTGTATACGGAGGGACTAGTATTGAAAATCAAATTAAATCAATCAAAAAGGGTGTACAAATTATAGTTGGTACACCTGGAAGAACTAAAGATTTAATAAGAAGAAAAGTTTTAAAATTAGATATAGTTAACAAAGTGGTTTTGGATGAGGCAGACGAAATGTTAAGTATGGGGTTTAAGGAAGATTTAAACTATATATTAGATACAACTTCAGAAAACAGACAAACAATGTTGTTTTCTGCAACTATGTCCCGAGAAGTTAGATCAATTTCTAAAAAATTCATGAAAGATGCAGAGGAAATTACTGTAGAAAAATTGAATTCTGGAGCTAAAAATGTTGAACATCATGTGTTTAATGTTAATTCAAGAGATAAATATGACACTTTAAAAAGAATTGCTGATTTTAATCCAGATATATATGGAATTGTTTTTTGTAGAACCAGAAGAGAAACCCAGGATATTGCTAATAAGTTCATGAATGACGGATATAATGCTGACGCTATTCATGGTGAATTATCTCAAGGACAAAGAGATGAAGTAATGTCAAAATTTAGAAATAAATCTTTACAAATATTAATTGCTACAGATGTAGCTGCACGAGGACTTGATGTAGATAGTTTGACGCATGTAATTAATTACTCACTTCCCGATGATCCTGAAGTATACACACATAGAAGTGGAAGAACCGGAAGAGCAGGAAAAAGTGGAATTTCAATAGCCATTTCAAATTCAAGAGAAGGCAGGAAATTAAAATCAATCGAAAATAAATCTGAAATTAAATTTATTAGACAAGAAGTTCCTTCAGGTAAAGAAATTTGTTCCAAACAACTTTTTAAATTAATTGATAAAATCAAAAATGTAAAGGTTGACGAAAAGCAGATTGAACCTTTTTTACAAGATATTTATTCTAAACTTGAATCATTGTCAAGAGAAGATTTGATTAAACATTTTGTTTCTTCAGAATTTAATAGATTCTTAGAATATTATACTAAAAGCAGGGATATTAAGAGTGATAATAGTAGTGATAGAAATTCAAAAGATTTTGAAAGATCTAGTAGACGTTCAAAAGATTTTGAAATACTTTCAGTTAATGTTGGAAGAAAACAAGGTGTTACACCTATTGAATTAATTTCTTTAGTAAATAGAATAACAAAATCTAATGAAATTGAGATTGGCAGTATAGACATTAGACAATCTTATACTATTTTTGAAATTGATAAATCTATAACTAAATCACTTATTAAATCTAGTTCAAAATTAGATTTTAACGGTACTGATTTAAAAGTTAGTGTTTCAAAAGAAAAAATAGAGAAAAAATATAAAAGAGAAAGGAATGAAGGGAAATCTAAAAATAATAGAGATTTTAAAAGTCAATCCAGATCAAGGTCTAGAAATAGATCTGAAAATAGAGGAAAAAGAAAATACAGAGATTAAAAAACTTTTTCATATTTAGCGAATTTTAATAATATTTTTTTTAGACCGCTAATTTCAAATTTCACTTCAGCTTTTTTATCACCACCCTCTCCTTCAGTACTAACTACTTTTCCTTTTCCAAATCTATTATGTAGTATTATATCTCCTTCATTTATATCTATGTAATCCGAACTTGAATTTGATGAATAATTATTTTTTGTTATTTTTTTTAAAGAAGTTTTTAATTCAGGCTTTTTGAATCTGATCTTATTCTCTGATTTATTATTTGATTTAAACTTATTAGAGTTTAGTAAATTATTGAATTTTACATATTCAGTATCTATTTCATTAATAAACCTACTAGGCTCACAATCATTTAATTTTCCCCATCTGTAACGTGTTTTTGAATGTGAAAGTGTTACTTTTTTCTTAGCTCTAGTTAAAGCTACATAAAACAATCTTCTTTCTTCTTCTAAATCTGATCTTGTCGTTGAACTTAATGCAGATGGAAATAAGTCTTCTTCTAAACCTACTATATAAACATTAGAAAATTCTAATCCTTTGGCTAAATGGATTGTCATTAACGAAACCTTTGGTTCTGCTTTTTCAATATCCTTGTCTAAATCTGATATTAAAGCAACATCTTCTAGGAATTCGCTTAACGAACCATTTGAGTCTATAATTTCTTTTTGACCATCAATAAAATCTTGAACGGCATTTATTAGTTCCTCAATATTTTCAATTCTACTTATTGATTCGGGAGTACCTTCATTTTTAAGTAAATTTACTACTCCTACCCTTTTCAATACTTCGTTTAAAATCTCTAAAGCATTAAGATTTTCATTTGCAATTTGAAAACTTTTAATCATGGTTACAAAATCAAATAACTTTTGCTTTGTTCCGTTATTAATATTTATTTCTGAATTATTAATATCCTCAACTATATCAAAAACTGTAAGATTATTTTCATTTGAAAAAATTTGAATTTTCTCAAGAGTTGTTTGTCCAATCCCTCTTGGTGGATAGTTTATTATTCTTTTTAAACTTTCTTCATCATTTGGATTAACAATTAATCTTAAATAAGCTATAATATCTTTTATTTCCTTTCTTTGATAAAATGATAATCCACCAAATATTTGAAATGGTATGTTTTTCCTTCTTAATGCATCTTCAATAGACCTAGATTGAGCATTTGTTCTGTATAATACAGCAAACTGATCATTTCGAAGTTGTGATTTATATTTTTCTTCAAATATTGATGATGCTACAAATCTTCCTTCCTCAGAGTCTGTTACTGTTTGATTGACTTCAATTTTATCTCCAATTTCATTTTCTGTCCAAACCTTTTTGTCTAGTTTATTTATGTTTTTATTAATAACAGAATTTGCTGCATTTACAATGTTCTGTGTTGATCTATAGTTTTGTTCAAGTCTGTAAACAGATGAATTGGTATAATCCTTTTGAAACGATAAAATATTTTCAATATTAGCACCTCTAAAACCGTATATACTTTGGGCATCATCACCTACAACGCATATATTTTCAAATTTATCGGCTAGTGCTTTTACTATAAGATACTGTGAATGATTTGTATCTTGATATTCATCTACATGAATATATTTAAATCTATTCTGATATTTATTTAATACTTCTGGAAATCTATTTAATAATTCATTTGTTTTCAATAATAAATCATCAAAATCCATTGCTGACGCTTTAAAACAACGATTTACATAAGTTTGATATACTTTACCAAACATAGGTCTTCTTGATTCTTTGTCTTGTTGAACAAGTTCCGGATTGTTATGATATGCCTTTACTGTAACTAAATTATTTTTTAATGATGAAATTCTATTTCTAATATTTCTATACTTGTAAAGATCTTTATCTAATTTTAATTCTTTTATAATAGACGATATTAGTCTTTCGGAATCTTGAGTGTCATAAATAGAAAAACTAGAACTATATCCTAAATAGTCAGCCTCTGACCTTAAAATCCTTGCAAATATTGAATGAAAAGTACCCATCCAAAGTGCCTTGGAATTCGATTGACCAACTATTAATCCAATTCTTTCTTTCATTTCTCTGGCAGCTTTATTAGTAAAAGTAAGTGCCAAAATTGAAAATGGATCAACACCTTGTTCCATTAAATAAGCAATTCTATAGGTTAAAACTCTTGTTTTTCCAGATCCTGCACCTGCAATTACCATAACTGGACCATCTTTATGTACAGTAGGAAGTTTTTGTGAGTCGTTTAACTTACTTAAATAGTCTTGCAAATCAATAATTTATGGTTAAAAATAATTAGAAATATATATCTATTTTTACCTTATAAAGTTAATAAATTATATTCGTGTTGTGAAAGAAAATTTTTTAAATACTTCTATTGATTATTTAAAAGGAGTCGGACCTAATAGAGCAGAAATTTTAAAAAAAGAATTTAAAATCTTTACATATTATGATTTGTTAATTTTCTTTCCATTTAGATATATTGATAGAACAAAATTCTATTTAATAAATGAAATTCAAAAATCTAATTCAGATGTTCAAATCATTGGAAGATTTACTGAAATATATTATCATAAAAATATAAAAACTAATCGGTTAATTGGAACTTTCAATGACGGATGTAATTCGATTGAAGTTGTTTGGTTTAAAGCAGCAAAATGGATTGAAAAATCAATTAAACTTAATACTGATTATGTCTTATACGGAAAACCTAATTGGTATTTAAATAAGTTTTCAATAGCACATCCAGAATTAGATTTTTTAAAAGAATTTAACAAAAAACAAGTTAAGGGTTTATTACCTGTTTACAGTTCAAATGAGAGAGTACTGTCAAGAGGAATAACTAATAAGTTTTTTAGAGAAGTTATATTCAATATTATTAGTTCATCTTCTCTTTTTTTAAAAGAAAATTTAAGTAAAAATATTAATGAGAAATATAATTTCATCTCTAAATACCAAGCATATAAAAATATTCATTTCCCTTTGAATCAAGAACTTTTGTCAAAAGCAGAATCTAGATTGAAATATGAAGAATTTTTTTATATGCAATTAGAGTTTTTAATGAGTAATATTTCTAAAAAATCAAAATTTAAAGGATTTAATTTTTCTAAAGTTGGTGATAGTTTTAATAATTTTTATTCATCTCATTTAACTTTTTCATTAACAAATGCTCAAAAAAGAGTAGTTAAAGAAATTAGAAAGGATTTTTCTTCAAATGCACAAATGAATCGACTTCTGCAAGGTGATGTTGGTTCAGGGAAAACAATTGTTGCTCTATTAAGTTCTTTAATAGCTATTGATAATGATTTCCAGGTTTGTTTTTTAGCCCCTACTGAAATATTAGCACAACAGCATTTTAATAGCTTAAACGAATCATTGTCTAAAATTAATATTAATGTCAGTATTCTAACTGGCTCATCTTCAAAAAAAGATCGTATAAATTTATTTTCAAACTTAATTGAAGGTAAAATAAATATTTTAGTAGGAACTCATGCAGTTTTAGAGGATAATGTAAGATTTAAGAATTTGGGATTTGTTATCATTGATGAACAACATAAATTTGGAGTTGCTCAAAGATCAAAACTTTGGAAAAAAAATATTAACCCTCCACATGTTTTGGTTATGACCGCTACACCAATTCCAAGAACTTTAGCGATGAGTGTTTACGGAGATTTAGATATTTCTGTTATTGATGAACTTCCACCTGGAAGAAAAGTTGTGAAAACCTTTCATAGAACAGATAGAAACAGATTAGAAATCTTTAAATTTTTAAAAGATGAAATTAAACGTGGAAGACAAATATATATTGTATATCCGTTAATTGAAGAATCTAAAAAATTAGATTACAAAGATTTAATGGATGGATATGAAAGTATTTCTAGGGAATTTCCTAATAACATGTATCAAATAAGCATACTACATGGAAGAATGAAGTCTGAAGACAAGGCAATTGAAATGAAGAGATTTAAAGATGGTAAAACTAACATTATGGTTTCAACAACTGTTATTGAAGTAGGTGTTAATATCCCTAATGCAAGTGTAATGGTTATTGAAAGTTCAGAAAAGTTTGGTTTATCTCAGTTGCATCAATTAAGAGGAAGAGTTGGTAGAGGGTCTGAAAACAGTTATTGTATATTAATGACATCTAATAAATTAAGTTCAGATGCTAGAAAAAGAATTAAAACAATGACAAGTACCAATGACGGTTTTAAAGTTGCAGAGGTAGATATGGAGATTAGAGGACCTGGAAATTTATTAGGAACTCAACAAAGTGGTTTATTGAATTTAAAAATAGCTAATATAATTACAGATAAAGAAATTTTAGAATCTGCTAGAGAAGATGTAAAAGAAATTATTTCTATGGATTCAAATTTGATTAAAATAGAAAATAAATTAATTAAAGAAGAATACAATAAAAAAACAAAAAACACTCTTTTGTGGAAACATATAAGTTAAGTAATTATTTAATTTAAATATTCTTAATTGTATCTTTGAAAGTCTAATATTATTATTAATGAATATATCATTTAACTGGTTGTCAGAATTTTTAAAAATTGACTTAAGTATTGAAGAGGTTTCAAATATTCTAACTGATATTGGTTTAGAAGTTGAGGGTATTGAAAATTATGAGCAATATAAAGGAGGACTAGACGGTCTTGTGGTTGGAGAAGTTGTTTATTGTGAACGACATCCGAATGCTGACAGGTTAAGTCTTACTAAAGTTAATATTGGAGAAGACACTAACTTACAAATTGTTTGTGGAGCTCCTAACGTACAATTAAACCAAAAAGTTGTTATTGCAACTGTAGGAACTACTCTGTATCCTCTTAATGGCGATAAGTTTAAAATCACTAAAAGTAAAATTAGAGGTGAAATTAGCCAAGGAATGATTTGTGCTGAAGATGAAATTGGGGTTGGAAATTTACACGACGGTATTATAGTTTTAGACAGTAAAGTGAAAGTAGGAACTAAAGTTTCAACTATATATGAAAACTATTCTGACAAGGTTTTTAATATTGGTTTAACTCCAAATAGATCTGATGCCATGAGTCATCTTGGCGTAGCTAGAGATTTAAGAGCTGCTTTGATGCATAAAGGTCTTAAGAACGAGCTAATAACCCCATCTGTTTCATCATTTAATATAAACTCAAGAACTCAAAAAATTAATATTGACATTGAGAATCCTGAAACATGTCCAAGATTCACAGGAGTTTGCATAGATGATATTAACGTTAAGGAATCACCAAATTGGTTAAAAAATAGATTAAAATCTATTGGACTATCTCCCTTAAATAATGTTGTAGATATTACAAATTATGTTTTGCATGAAATTGGTCAACCTTTGCATGCATATGATTTTGATAAGATTGCTACTAAATCTATAAATGTCAAGACATTAAAACAAGGCACAGAGTTTACTAGTTTAGACGGAGAATTAAGGAAACTTCTTAAAACTGATTTAATGATATGCGATTCTGACACTCCAATGTGTATTGCAGGAGTTTTTGGAGGACAGGATCATGGAATAACTAGTGAAACAAAATCAATTTTCTTAGAAAGCGCATATTTTGATCCAATTTCCATAAGAAAAACAGCAAAACATCACGGTATTAATAGCGACGCCTCATTTAGATTTGAAAGGGGTATTTGTATAGATTCTGTAGAGTATGCACTTAAAAGAGCAGCTATCTTAATTTGTGAATTGTGTGATGGAAATATTTCAAGTGATATAATTGACGAGTTTGCTAAAAAACCAGATGAAGTATCTATACTTTTAAATTTTGATAAAACAAATAAACTAATTGGTCAGGAAATTCCAAGAGAAGAAATTAAATCAATATTAACTTCTTTAGATTTTAAAATTAATAACATTACTGAAACTGGTGTCGGAATTACAGTTCCTTTCTATAGACATGATGTAACAAGAGAATGTGATGTTATAGAGGAAATACTTAGAATATATGGTTATAATAAAATAAAATTATCTAATAAGTTATCAATACCGATTAGTCAAGAAGGATATAATAACAGTTTTCAAATTGAAAATTTAATAGCTAATTTATTAACTCCTTTTGGATTTAATGAGATAATGAATAATTCTCTTACTAGTAATAAACTAAATGTTATAGAAAAAAATAATGTCAATATAATTAACTCTATTAGCCTAGATATATCACAACTTAGAACAAGTTTATTAGAATCTAGTTTAAAAACACTTGAATTTAATTTAAACAGAAAAAACAAGAACAATAAGTTTTTTGAATTTGGGAAAATTTATGAATTTATTAATAGCGAGACAGTTGAATCAAGAAGGCTTAGTATAATGTTTGCTAGTGATCTATTTCATAATTCTTGGAATAATAAGAATGCTAATTCTGATTTTTATATTATTAAAAATATAGTTTTAAATATATTGAGTAGACTTTCAATAAATTCCTCTGAAAAAATTATAAATCATAATGCATTCAATAATACTTTAGGTTTATATAATAAAAAAAACACTATAGCTTTAATAGGAGATGTTAAAACTGAGTATCTTAACGAATTTAATATAAAAAACAAAGTATATTATGCATCTTTAGATATTGACTGTATTCTAGAATTGGTAAATAATAATTTTATAAAATACACTAAGCTTTCAAAGTTTCCTCAAGTGAAAAGAGAACTGAATTTTTTACTAGAAAAGGAAATTCAATATATATCAATTGAAGATTACATATTAAATGAATCTAATATTAAGAATTTATTTCAGATGACTTTAAGTGATGTTTATGAAAGTGATAAGCTACCAGTCGGTAAAAAGTCTTACACACTAAATTTTACATTACTAGATCAATTAAAAACTCTTTCTGAAAAAGAAATATCACTAACAATGATTAAGATTCAAACAAAAATAGAATCCAAATTTAGAGCAATTTTACGTTCATAATCAATATTTATGCTACAAAAAAAATTGTTATTTAAAGGATCTTTTGTAGAATCTAAAAGATTAGAACTAGAGCTAATCTCTAATAATGTTCATCCCATAATAATTAATAAAAAGCAATCAGCTATTTTTTCAGGCTTCGGCTATAATCCAAATGAAGAAATATTTGTATATGTATATGAAGACCAATTAGATTTCTCAAAAAGAATTGCAGACACTTTAGTTATATAATTTAGCTCTAAGCTCTTTTATTTTAGGATCACTAATATATGAGTCAAATGTCGTTAACCTATCAATTACACCATTTGGAGTAAGTTCAATTACTCTATTACCTACAGATTTCGCAAACTCAAAGTCATGAGTACTTAGAATCACGTTACCTTTAAATTTTTTTATTGAATTATTTAAGGTAGTTATAGATTCTAAATCTAAATGACTTGTTGGTTCGTCAAACATTAAAACATTAGATCTTAACATCATCATTCTAGAAAGCATACATCTGACTTTTTCACCCCCAGAAAGAACATCACAATTTTTCAATGCTTCTTCCCCGCTAAAAATCATTTTACCTAAAAAACCTCTAATAAAAACTTCCTCTCTTTCTTCATCATTTTTTGAGTACTGTCTTAACCAATCAACCAAAGAAATTTTTTCATCAAAATATGAGCTATTATCTAAAGGTAAATACGCTTGACTGGTTGTTATTCCCCAGTCAAATCTTCCTGTATTAGCTTTGAGTTTACTATTTAAGATTTGATATAAAGCAGTTGTAGCCCTAGTATCTTTTGAATATAATACTACTTTATCACCCTTATTTAAATTAAAATTTATTTTATCAAATAATGTACTTGTTGAATCTGAAAAACTTAAATTTTCAACAGAAAGAATTTGATCTCCTGCTTCACGTTCTGATGTGAAAATCACAGCTGGATATCTTCTAGATGATGGCTTAATATCTTCAATTTTTAAATTATCAAGCATTTTTTTTCTTGATGTTGCTTGCTTAGATTTAGACGCATTAGCACTAAATCTGGCAATAAAATCTTCTAATTCTTTTTTCTTTTCCTCTGATTTTCTGTTTTGTTGAGTTTTTTGTCTTAGAGCTAATTGACTTGATTCATACCAAAATGTATAATTTCCAGAATAGTTATTTATTTTTCCAAAATCTATATCTGAAATATGTGTACAAACAGAATCTAAAAAGTGTCTATCATGCGATACAACTATAACAGTATTATCATAATTTGAAATAAAATTCTCAAGCCATTTAATTGTTTCAAAATCTAAATCATTTGTTGGTTCATCCATTACTAAAACATCAGGATTCCCAAATAAAGCTTGTGCTAATAAAACTTTTACTTTTTGAACACCATCTAATTCACTCATGTTTTTGTAATGATGCTCTTCTTTAATTTCTAAATTTGATAATAATGTTGCGGCTAAGCTTTCAGCATTCCAACCATCCATTTCTTCATATTTTAACTGTAAAACTCCTACTCTATCGCTATCTTTCTCAGAGAAATCAGGATTAGCATATATATCATCCATTTCCTTTTTAATACTAAAAAGGTCCTTGTTGCCCATTATAACTGTCTCTAATACTTGTTTTTGATCAAAAGCGAAATGGTCTTGCTCTAAAACTGACATTCTCTTTCCGGTCTCCAAATGAACATTCCCTGAATTTGGTTCAAATGTTTTTGATAAAATTTTTAAAAATGTTGATTTACCTGCTCCATTAGCACCAATTATCCCATAACAGTTACCTTTTACAAAAGAAGTATTAACTTCATCAAATAATACTCTTTTTCCGAATTGAACAGAAAGATTAGAAACACTTAACATATTAATAAGTTTAAATTTTTGCAAACTTAATAAAATCAATGTTATGAATATTCTTTATTATTATATAAATTAAACAAACAAACAAAAGTGTCATGACACATGATTAAAAAAATAATTTCTTTTTTCTTAATTATATTAATTATTGGATGTAAAAGTGAATACAAAACTTTTATAAGTGGTAAAATCATCAAACCAACTAATAATGAGATTCAATTATTAAAAGATGAAAAAGTCATCAAAAATATAAACATCAATAATGAAGGAATCTTTTCAACATCTATTGATGATTTAAATGATGGCCTATATAATTTTATTCATCTTCCAGAGTTTCAATACTTAATTATTAACAAAGGAGACAGCTTAGTGTTGCGATTAAATTCATTAGATTTTGATGAGTCACTAGTTTTTTCTGGAAAAGGTGCTTCAAAAAACAATTATTTAATTGATGTGTTTTTAGAACATGAAAAAGATGAAGATTATGTTAAAAAAAATTATAAATCTTCAAGAGTAATTTTTAAAAATATTATAGATTCTTTATTAAAGAAAAAGATAAAACATTATTCAGATTACAATTTTAAAAGTAATTTTATTTCTGATTTAATAATAAATCACGCTATATTAATCCCACTGTACTCACATATTGAAAATTACATTATTATAAACAAAAATAATCATTCTAAAAATATTCAATATTTCAATAAATACAGAAATGAAATCAACTTAAATATCAGTGAACTATCTCATTTTAAACTGTATTTAGATTACATTACATTAAAGTCTATTAATGAATCGTTTTCAGATAAAAGAGGATATGATTACAATTTGAATTTTAATTTATTAAGATTGAATTACATTAAAAATCAAATATCTAATAAAACTATAAAGACAAAGTTATTGAGATATATAGCATACGAATATTTATTAGAGGAGAAGTTATTAATAAATATAGATCAGTTTATATATGAATTTTTAAAAATATCTGATAACGAAAATACAAACAGTGAGGTTTCTATTCTTTACAAGAATATTACTTTGCTTCAGGTTGGTAAAAAATTTCCAGAAATTAAACTTTTTAATGAAAACAAAATTGTTAATGGAACAGAAATTAATGTAAATAATAAAAATATATATGTTTTTTGGTCATATGATCAAAATGCTCACCAAGTTAACTTGTTCAGTAAAATCAATATTTTTAGCGATAAATATTCTAATTATTATTTTAATTTAATTAATATCAATAAGGATAGTTTAAAGTGGAAAAATAATTATTCAAATAAATTCTATAATAATAGAATAAAAAATTTCAGAGCAGTGAATTTTGAATCTATGAGTAAAAAAATGATTTTAAACAACTTAAACAAAGTAATTATAACTGATAATAATGGGATTATTAAAAAAATCCTCACTCTTAATAATTTAGAAAAATACTTAGAAAATAATTAATTCCCTTTTTTATAATCTGCCAAAAATTTCTCTAAACCAATATCAGTCAGAGGATGTTTTATTAAACCTTTAATTGAGGATAAAGGACCTGTCATGACATCCGCTCCTATTTTAGCACAATCTATAATATGCATAGTATGTCTTATAGAGGCTGCGAGAATTTGTGTATTAAAAGCATAATTATCATAAACATTAGCGATTTCAGAAATAAGGTTAAGTCCATCAGTTGAGACATCATCTAATCTTCCAATAAATGGTGAAACATAAGTAGCTCCAGCTTTTGCAGCAATTAAAGCTTGACCCACTGAAAATATAAGAGTGCAATTAGTTCTAATTCCTTTGTTCGAAAAGTATTTCAATGCTTTTACTCCATCTAAAATCATTGGAATCTTTACAACAACTTGAGTATGTAGTTTTGCTAATGCCTCACCTTCTTTAATCATTCCATTAAAATCAGTAGATATTACCTCTGCTGAAACATCTCCATCAACAATTTCGCATATTTTAACATAATGATTTAAAATATTTTTATGACCAGTAATTCCCTCTTTTGCCATCAATGATGGATTAGTGGTAACTCCATCAAGAACACCGAGGTCTTGTGCTTCTTTAATTTGTTCAAGATTTGCAGTATCGATAAAGAATTTCATAATTTAATTTTTACTATAATTTAAAAGTATTTTTTCATATAATCTGTCAGGAAGTATATTTTTTAAAACTATTGAAAATTTTTGAATAAACTGGCCCACTTTATAATGAATTTTTGGATGTTTCGAATTAATTATCTTATAAATAAGCTTAGAAACTAAATCTGGATTTGATGCATTTTCAACATGTTTGTTTGCTGATTTTAAAGTTTTAGAATAATCATCTGTATAATTAGATAAATTATGTAATTTAGAATCAATCCTTCTTGAAGCTATGTCTGTTTTAAAATCCCCAGGAGCTACATTGACTACATTAATATTAAACTTTTTGAGTTCCATGCTAAATACTTCGCCTATAATTTCAAGAGAACTTTTAGTGGCACAATAGATTCCTCTAAATGGTATTCCGAAATATCCTAAGACTGAAGTAATATTTATTATCAAACCCTTATTGTTTTCTCTCATTGAAGGTATACATTCTTTTATGATTGCAATTGGACCTAATAAGTTAGTTTGAAAAGCACTTTTAATATCTGACTCGGTTGTTTCCTCGAGAGGACCAATAATACCAATACCTGCATTATTAATTAACACATCAATACGATTTTCAATTTCAAGTATATATTTTACTGTATTTTCTATTTCAACCTGAGAATTTATATCACATTTTAACAATTCAAATTCTGATATGTTATATTTTTTTG
The DNA here is from genome assembly GCA_905182765.1 of Cryomorphaceae bacterium BACL29 MAG-121220-bin8. Classification (GTDB taxonomy): domain Bacteria; phylum Bacteroidota; class Bacteroidia; order Flavobacteriales; family Flavobacteriaceae; genus MAG-121220-bin8. Next base: position 35,091 of record CAJJCV010000014.1, read on the forward strand.
GATCCCTACAGGTTCCGTATACTTTGAATCCCTTGTAAGTTAAAAAAAGTGAAATAGATTTTCCAATTCCAGAAGATGCACCTGTAATTAAAATAATTTTCGACATAATTAAAAAAAAAGGGCAAGCTACTTACATCACACCGCTACAACTATCTACCCTTGCTGTGTTCCCACCCTGGGGGAATTTAACAGGAGCTGGTTGTGTAAGACTTGCCCACTACAAATATATATATGTTTTATCAAATAAATATCTTTATAAAAAATAATTAATAACTAAATTTGAATTAAATGCAAATAATGAAAAACAGATTTAGTTTACTTATAATTGTCCTAGTACTATTCTCATGTGGTTCTAAAATAAAAGAGAATTTTAATATCAATATTATAAAAACAACAGAATATTTAAAAAATAAAAATCAAATAGAGTTTTTTGTTAATAATCCTTCAAATTATAATATCACTAATCTAGAATTTAAAATTAATAATAAATCAGTTTCAAGTCCATATACCTTAGATGATAAACTTGGGAAAAATATATTAAAAGCCAGTTTTTATATAGATGACAAACAATTTACTATAAATAAAGAATTCATTGTTTATTCTTCAGTTAAGCCTAAAGTATACACTTATAAAATCCTTAATGAATTCTTTCATGATATGAATTCTTATACTCAGGGTCTTGAATTTGATGATGAATTCTTATACGAAGGAACTGGTCAATATGGATATTCAATGTTAAAAAAAATTAATTTTCAAACAGGAGAGGTTTTAGATAAATTATTTTTAGATAAATCTTATTTTGGAGAAGGAATTACAATCTTAAATGATAAGATCTTTCAATTAACGTGGAAAAGTAAAATAGGATTTGTATATAATTTAACTGATTTAAAATTATTAAAATCCTTTAATTATAAAAATAGTGTTGAGGGATGGGGATTGTGTAATGACGGTAAACATCTGTATAAATCGGATGGGACTGAAAAAATATGGAAATTAAATGCAAATAATTTAGAAGAAATAAGTTTTATTAACGTTGTGACTAATAATAAAGTTCTAAATAAAATTAATGAACTTGAATGGTACAACAATAAAATTTATGCAAATACATACCAATTTAATAAAGAAGTCGGATTAATAATCAACCCTAAAAATGGAGAAGTTGAAGGTGTAATTGATTTTAGT
>CAJJCV010000015.1 GCA_905182765.1 Cryomorphaceae bacterium BACL29 MAG-121220-bin8
AATTCACTTGCACAAGAAATTCATTCCTTTTATACTCTAGATGTTCCTAGATCAAAGGCAAATGATTTTGTTAAAATGCATAAGAAATTCATAGATATTTATTTTATGGGTTCTGATGATAATAAAATGGAATCAACTTGGTTGTTTTCTCATACTTATGGAAGTGATTTTACTTTTAAAGTAATTGAGATTTATCCAAATGTTATAGCTCAAGCTAGTGCTGTTAATTACGGAGTTGAGGTTGATAAAAATATTGATAATATGAGTATTTCTTATGATGAGAAAAAAATGTTGAAAGAAGAGTGGTCTACATATTTTCAATTGTTCTTAGAAGGCCATGATGATGAAATTAGAGTTACGTTTGATAATCAAATATTTATCACAGAAAATGATATTGATTTTTCAAAAAAACATATTGTAGTTTTTAATGAAAGTAATCCTAAATGGAAAGATAGAGGAGAATATATCTCCTTGTGGAATAAATCAACCAGACAGTCTTCAATTGATTTAGGTGAAGCACTTGCTATAGTTCCAACTGGGCATTATAGTGGGAGTTCTTATACTTTTCAAGCTGCCTTTTGGTATAGTTCTTGGGAATCATTTCTTGTTAATCAGAAGAATTTAGAAAATTCTGGACCTATGAATTCTGATCAAAAAAGAATGTGGGATATTAGCGGAAATCACAAAGATGAAATCACTACTTTTTTAGGTTGTACTAGGGCTAGTAAAGGGATAGCATCAAAAACTTTTACTATTGCCAAATAATTTTTATATTTATTAATGAACTTAAAACCCAAGTTTAATCTTGGGAATAGTTCGATTATTAAATATGGGTTCAATTTTACTAGCCATTCAATTTGGAATGGATTTATGTTTCAGTTTTGCAAATTCAATAACAAAATTTTGTCCTTTATATACCGTTTTAAACAAACTAATGCCAGAAACTGATCCTCTATAAAATTGAAAATAAAATATGATTTCTAAAACCTTACATTTTTTTATAGCTCTATTTCTTTTTTCATTAAACGGTTATTCTCAAAATCCAATTTCTTTAAAAGATTCCTTGGGGATTATGAATGTTATGAGTCTTCAGCAAGACGCTTGGAATAATGGAGATATAGATTCTTTTATGCAAGGGTACCTAAAATCAGAAGAATTAGTTTTTTCAGGAAAATCTGGTCCAATTTATGGATGGGAAAATACAAGAAAAAGATATTACAGTTCATATCCTAATACTCAAATAATGGGTAAATTAAATTTTACAGTAAAAAAAATTAGGTCAATTTCATTAAATTCTGCTTATTTAATTGGTGAATATTATCTAAAAAGATCAACCGAGGATAGCTATGGACATTTTACATTACTTTGGAAGAAAGTAGACGATAATTGGCTAATAGTAAGTGATCATACTTCAGCTGTAAAATAATTACACATTTAACTTGTCTAAATATTTAAAGTAATATACTTTTAATGATAATGAATTCATTAAAACAATCAGGCTTTTTATTCTCCAATTTCAAGGCAAAGTCTCAAACTCCATTTGAAAAACTTTTTGAAATTTTTAAAGAGTTAATTACTTACACATCTGGAGATTTTAATGAAGCAATCGACTGGTTAAAAGAACTGGACAAGGAATATGTTTTGACAAGTGAGGATTATACTATGGACGATTTCATAGAAGAATTACTTGCTAAGGGATATATAAAGAAAGATTTAAATCAAGATGGAGTAGGTGATGGTATTGGCTTGACAGCTAAAACTGAAATGCTTTTAAGGCAACATGCCTTGAAGCAGATTTTTGGTAAAATGAAGAGAATCGGAAATGGAAACCACAACACAAAACATACAGGCACAGGTCAGAGTGACTCTGGAGACTTGAAAAATTATGAGTTTGGAGATTCTATTGAAAAAATTGCTATTACAGAAAGTATAAAAAATGCTCAAATTCAAGGAGGATTAGATGATTTTAAATTATCTAAAGATGATTTAGTGGTTAATGATCAATATCATCAAGCTCAAATGAGTACTGTTTTAATGATTGATATAAGCCATAGCATGATTCTTTATGGTGAAGACAGAATTACACCTGCAAAAAAAGTTGCAATGGCTCTGTCCGAGTTTATTACTACAAGATACCCAAAAGACAAGCTAGATATAATTGTATTTGGCAATGATGCTAGACCAATTTCTATAAAAGAATTACCATACTTAAATGTTGGTCCTTTTCATACTAACACTGTTGCAGGTCTTGAACTAGCAATGGATATTTTAAGAAGAAATAGAAATTCAAATAAGCAGATTTTTATGATTACTGACGGAAAACCTAGCTGTTTGAAATTAAAAGATGGGAGTTACTATAAAAACAGTAACGGATTAGATTCTCACATAGTAGATAAGTGTTATAATATGGCTCAGCAAGCTAGAAGACTAAATATTCCAATAACAACGTTTATGATTGCGCAAGATCCATATCTTAAAAGTTTTGTTCAAGAATTTACAAAAGCCAACAAAGGAAAAGCATTTTATACTGGACTCAAAGGACTGGGTGAGATGATTTTTGAAGATTATGAAACTAATAGAAAAAAAAGATTATAATAAATGAATAACAAAATAAAAACTTTAAAAGAACTTAAGAATTCTGGATATAAAGCTTTAGGGATTAAAGATGAAATGAAAAAAAATCTTAGATTAAATTTATCTAAAGGTATTTCAACTTTCAAAGGAATTCATGGATATGAAGATACTGTTATCCCTGATTTAGAACGCGCAATTTTATCTGGTCATAATATAAATCTTTTAGGATTAAGAGGTCAGGCTAAAACTAGACTGGCAAGACAATTAACCAATTTATTAGATGATTGGATTCCAATTATTTCTGGTTCTGAAATTAACGATGATCCTTTAGATCCTATTTCTTATTACGGCAAGCAAAAAATCAATGAATTTGGAGATAAAACACCAATTGAATGGATATCTAAAGAGGATCGTTTTTTTGAGAAACTTGCAACTCCAGATGTAACTGTTGCTGATTTAATTGGAGATATTGATCCTATAAAAGCTGCAACCTTAAAATTATCGTATTCCGATCCTAGGGTTATTCATTTTGGAATGATACCCAGAGCTCACAGATGTATTTTTGTATTAAATGAACTTCCAGATTTACAGGCAAGAATTCAAGTTTCATTATTTTCAATTCTTCAAGAAAAAGAAATTCAAATACGTGGTTTTAAATTAAGATTACCAATAAATGTTCAATTTCTTTTTACTGCTAACCCTGAAGATTACACAAATAGGGGAAGTATTGTGACTCCTTTAAAAGATAGAATAGGGTCTCAAATAATGACTCATTATCCCAAAACAATTGAAATTGCTAAAACAATTACACATCAGGAATCGTCTGTAGGTGATTCAAAAGATGTATATGTTCCTGAACTTGCTAAAGACATTGTCGAACAAATAAGTTTTGAAGCTAGAGAAAGTGTTTACGTGGATTCAAAAAGTGGTGTTAGTGCAAGATTGTCTATTTCTGCTTTTGAGAATTTAATTAGTTCTGCTAGAAGAAGAATGCTTATTAATGGAGAATCTAAGACAGTTTTACGTATGACCGATTTCAATGCTGTTATTTCTGCTATTAATGGTAAAATTGAATTAGTTTATGAGGGAGAGCAGGAAGGAGCTACGGAAATTTCAAGGCTATTGATATTAGAATCTGTGAAAACATTTTTTATAAATTATTTTCCTAAAATTAAAAAACTAAACAAATCTGAAGAATTAGATCCATACAACGAAGTATTAGATTGGTTTAAAAATAAAGAACTTTTTATAGATGAGAATTTAGATAATAAGTCATACAATGATACTTTTAAAACTATTAAAGTTTTGAAGAAATTTGTAAAAAATTATATTCCTAAAATTGACCCTAAGGATGAAAACTTTATGTGTGAATTTTTACTTTGGGGATTGTCTTCATATAAAAAAGTAAGTATCACTAGAACATCCAGAGGTTTATCTTTTAGCGATTCGTTTTCAGATTATATTAACGGATTATAAGAAAATCACTTATTTTTATAAAACTTTAATCACTAAATAAATAATCATGAATTCATTAAAAGCAAATATATTAAACTCAATATGTTTAATTGTAATTGGATTATGGGGATATCTTGAAAGTACATCGGGAACTGCGATTATTCCTTTAATTTTTGGATGGGCTTTATTGTTTTGCTCCCCAGGACTTAAAAAAGAAAATAAGGTAATAGCACATATTGCGGTTCTATTAACTTTTATTTGTCTTATTGGATTGTTTATGCCATTAAAAGGAGCCATTGGAAGAGAAGAAACTGTTGGTGTAATCAGAGTTTCAGTAATGATTTTAACGTCAATTACAGCTATGGTTTATTTTATAAAAAGTTTCATTGCAAACAGAAAAAAAGCATAGTAAGTAATATTTCACGAATTAAAAAAGCTCTCTTTTTAAGAGGGTTTTTTTATTTTAGAAACCACAAAGGTGTGTGGGAACGTAATGGCTGCTAAAAATGAAAAAAATATACTAAGTAATTTACTTTGACTGTCTCTAAAAAAATAATAAGTAATTAATAGTACTATAATTGAAAGCAACCAATATAATAAAGCTTTTTTAAAGTAATTTAAAATTGATTTTTTTTCAGCTTTTCCATAAATAAAAATTGTTTGTTCTTTAATGGAGGGGATACTATGCCAAAAAATAAAATATATTCCAAAAGACCATATTAAACCTGAACTTTTAAATGTTATAATTAATAATATTAAAAGGATAATTTGAGTAATAAATTGATTTTTTAAGTGTTTGTAAATAAATAATGATATTAAAAACGTAATTAATGATGAAGAAATTAATAGATAAAAAAAGAAATTTTCAGTTAATTGAGTTTTAGTTATGTCAAAAATGACCTCAGTTACTTGATTTAAATTAAAATAAAAAATAAGAGAAAAGATTGTCAGTCCGTAAAAAAAATAAAAAGGTTTTGTAGAATGATTTTTATTTTTTTCAAAAAGCGTCCATTGATGTTCACCGAAATGATAAGAACTTAACAAAACAAAAGTTATTAAGGCTAAAGCTGGAATTTTATAAAAAAATAAAAAAAATCCACCCACCATCATTATGTAATAAAGGAATTGAAGTTTGAAATTATAGTTTTTTGAAACTTCTTTAATTAGTAGTAAGTCATTGGCTCCGTGTATTATACCGAATGTTAAAATGCCAGAAAAAGCTATAATATTTAAATAAAAGTCGCTAAAAATCAAAGAAAGAATAATGCAAAATATGGTGCTTAATATTATAAATCTCGAGTTAAAACTGTATAATAAATATGAATTTATCAAATCTTTTATGTTTTTGTTAACGCAAATTTAGTTGATATATTGATTTTTTCTATATATTTGGAGTTAAACAAATAATAAATTAAAATATTATGGAATTATTTTTAAACACTTTTTATTTTTTAGGTGATGTGCCTAACGACTTAGTCGGCTTTACTTTCTTTATTGGAACTATGGCAATGATGGCTGCATCAGTTTTCTTTTTTCTTTCATTAAACGCTGTTGATGCGAAATGGAGAAATTCAATTTTAGTCTCAGGACTTATTACATTCATTGCTGCCGTTCATTACAATTACATGAGAGATGTAGATCCAGGTGATACTACTTTTTTTAGATATGTAGATTGGATATTAACAGTTCCGTTAATGTGTGTTGAGTTTTACTTAATACTTAAAGTTGCTGGTGCAACTAAGAGTATGATGTGGAAACTAATCTTTTGGTCTACAGTGATGTTAGTTACTGGATTCTTTGGTGAGTTTAATGACGGAAGTGCATTAGGTTTAGGCCCTGCTATGTGGGGATTATTATCTGGAGCGGCATACTTCTACATTGCTTACATGGTTTGGTTTGGTGAAGTTAAAAAAGTTG
>CAJJCV010000016.1 GCA_905182765.1 Cryomorphaceae bacterium BACL29 MAG-121220-bin8
CCGATAATAGGAATTCCTAAATCTCTTATGTAAGTAATCGATCTCAATAACGTGCCATCTCCTCCAATAGTAATCATCATATCTATATTTTTGTCAAGATCATTATAAGACGAAAACACCTTGTGATTATGGTTTGTTTTCAGTTTTTTTAATAGAACTGAATTATACTTTTCCTCAACAAATAACTCAAGATTCTGACTTTTGCTAATATTTAAAATTTCTAAAAATATGTTCTTAGAAATTTTGTCTACTGACTGACCGTATATTGCAATTTTCATTTAAGAAATTATTTTAATGCAAATTAATTAAAATAACATATAACAAATCTTTAATTTTGAATTATTATGACAAAATTAAGTGTTAATATAAATAAGATTGCAACAATAAGGAATGCAAGAGGAGGTGATAATCCCAATTTACTTCAAATGGCTAAGGATATTCAGTCCTATGGAGCTCACGGAATTACCATTCATCCAAGACCTGATCAAAGACATATAACATACAAGGACGCAATAGATTTGCCTAAAGTAATTTCTACTGAGTTTAATATTGAGGGCAATCCTATTAAAAAATTCATTGATTTAGTTTGTAAAATCAAGCCTGATCAAGTTACACTTGTTCCGGACAGTATTGATGCTATTACCTCCAATTCTGGATGGGATACAATTAAAAATAAATCATTTTTAAAAGAAGTGATTTCAGAATTTAAAAATAATGGAATTAGAACTTCAGTTTTTGTAGACACTGATCTTAAATTAATTGAAGGAGCAAGAATAACTGGCGCGGATAGAATAGAGCTTTATACAGAATCGTTTGCTGTTAACTACCAAAAGGGTAATAAGGAAGAGATAAATAAATATATTAATGCTTCAGTTTTTGCAAATGATTTAGGAATGGGAGTTAACGCTGGTCATGATTTAAGTCTTGAAAATATTCATTTTTTTGTTGATAAAATCCCGTATTTAGATGAGGTATCTATCGGACATGCTATAATTTGTGAATCTTTGTATTTAGGGATTGAGAACGTAATTAATATGTATTTACAGAAAATAAACAATGCTTTTAAAAAGTAAAATCTTTGGATCAGAAGGTGATGTTTTAATAGTACTTCACGGATTTTTAGGAATGTCAGATAATTGGAATTCTTTTGCCAAAAAAATTAATGATAGAGGATTTCAAATTCATTTATTAGATCAAAGAAATCATGGAGAAAGTTTTCATAACAAAAAATTTAATTATGAAATATTAGCTAACGATTTAAAATACTATATTGATTATCATAAAATTATAAGTTTTTCATTAATTGGTCATTCAATGGGCGGTAAAACAGCAATGATGTTTGCTAATGTTTATCCTAATCTTGTTAAAAAACTGATTATTGTAGACATCCTACCTTTTTATTATAAAAATGATTATAAAAATATTATAAATTCTCTAAAATCATTAGATTTTAAATCAATCACTTCAAGATTAGACGCAGATAAAGCTTTATCGATCTTCATTCAAGACCAATCATTCAGAGCATTTTTATTGAAAAACTTAAAGAGAGTTAGTAAGGATGAACTTACTTTTAAAATCGATTTAAATATTATTTCAGAGAACTTATCTGAAGTCGAAAAAGCATTGCCAAGGGATCTTTATTTTCCTGGCGAAACACTATTTATAAAAGGGCAAAAATCTGATTACATTGACAATCAAAAATTTAAAATAATTCATAATAATTTTCCAAAATCTAGACTAGTAGAAGTTTCTAATGCTGGTCATTGGGTGCATGCAGAAAACCTTAATGATTTTGCTGAAGAAACATTATATTTTTTAAAATCTTAAAAGTTGGTCACCTATGCAAAAAGACCTATTTTTGCGACCAAATTTGTAAAATATGAAGGTTTCAAAAAAGGATATCGATAAATTAAATTCAGTATTGTCTGTCAGCATTGAAAAGACTGATTACGAATCAAAAGTAGAAGAAGTTATCAAGGATTATAAAAAGAAAGCTAATATTCCGGGCTTTAGAAAAGGTCACACGCCAATAGGATTAATAAAAAAACAATATGGAATTTCAGTGAAAGTTGATGAAATCAATAAACTGATGCAAAAAGGATTAAGTGATTATTTAGGTGATGAAAAATTGGATATTTTAGGTAACCCACTTCCTGTTGAAAAAAATGATTTAGATTGGAACGCTGATAATATTACTTTTGATTTTGAAATAGGATTATCTCCAGAGTTTGAAGTTTCATTAAAAAACAAAAAAGCTATTAGTTCTTATGAAATTGATGTCGATAAAAAAATGATTGATGATCAACTCAAAAACATTCAAAATCAATATGGAAAATTAATTGCAAAAACTAAAATTGAAGACGGATTTGAAATAAATGGAAAATTTATAAATGAAGAATTTGAAGTTGATAATACATCAAACTTCAAATTGAAGGATATAAAAGGAAAATCTAATAAAGAAAGTTTAAAAAAATTAAATATTGGTGATTCAATAGATTTAAAGACTAAGGATTTGTTTGATAAGGACTCAGATTTATCATTTCATCTTAAAACAAATGATGATAACAAAGACAAGGTGAAAAGTATAAAGTTTTTATTAAACGAAATTAACGAAAGAGAGCCAGCAGATCTTAATCAAGATCTATTTGATAAATTATTTGGAAAAGATGCTATTAAGTCTGTAACTGAACTTAAAAATAAATTAAAATCTGATGCTGAATCAAATTTCATAAATCAAACAGATCAAAAACTATTAAATGACGTTACGGAATATTTAATTGATAATACAAAATTTGATTTACCAGTTAATTTTCTAAAAAAATGGATGCAAACTGCAGGAGAAAATAGATTAGATGAAAAAGAAGCAGCATTGGAGTATGAAAAATCTGAAAAAGGACTTAGATACCAATTAATAGAATCTAAAATAGTTAAGGATAATGATATCAAAATTGATCATGATCAAATTAAAGACTTTTCTAAAGATTTAATTAAAACTCAAATGAAACAGTATGGTCAAAATAATCCTGAAGAAAAAGAGTTAGAATCCATTTCTCAAAGAATTCTTTCTAATAAAGATGAAGTTAAAAGGATTTCTGATCAATTGTTAAGTAAAAAATTAATTGATTTATTTAAATCAAACCTTAAGTTTAAAAACAATAAAGTTTCTTATGAAAAATTTATTGAAATGGCTTATGCTAAAAAATAATTAACTTTAGTTTATTATAAAAAATAATTTTTATGGATTACTCAAAAGAATTTAAAGAATATTCAATTAAACATCATGGAATTAACTCTCTTTATTATGACAAGTTAGTTAGTAGCATGACTCCATATATAATTGAAGAAAGACAGCTGAATGTTGCTCAAATGGATGTTTTTTCTAGACTGATGATGGATAGAATAATTTTCTTGGGTACAGGGATAAATGATTCAATAGCTAATATTATTCAAGCTCAATTACTTTTTTTAGAGAGTACTGACAAAGACAAGGATATTCAAATTTATATTAATTCTCCGGGTGGATCTGTGTATGCTGGCTTAGGAATTTATGATACAATGCAATTTATAAATCCTGAAGTTGCTACAATTTGTACTGGTATTGCTGCATCAATGGCAGCTGTTTTATTATGTGCTGGTCAAAAGGGTAAAAGGTCAGGGTTAACACATTCTAGAGTAATGATTCACCAACCACTAGGTGGAGCTCAAGGTCAAGCTTCAGATATTGAAATTACTGCTAGAGAAATTGGTAAGCTAAAGAAAGAATTATATGCAATTATAGCCAATCATTCTGGTCAAAAATATGATAAAGTTTATGACGATAGTGATAGAGATTATTGGATGAAAGCTGAAGAAGCTAAAAAATACGGAATGATTGATGAGGTTTTAACAAAAAAATAACTTCATGTCTGAAAAAGATTTAATTTGTTCGTTTTGTGGTTTAAGTAAAGTTCAAACAAATTTACTTGTTGCTGGTCAAGATGCCCATATTTGTGATAGTTGTATCGAACAAGCTTATGGTATAATAATTGAAGAATCAAAAAGAAGTTCTAATCCTAAGCAAGAAGATGAATTAACAATTTCTAAACCTAAAGAAATAAAACTTTTTTTAGATGATTACGTAATTGGACAGGATCATACAAAAAAAATTCTTTCAGTAGCTGTTTATAATCATTACAAAAGACTAAATCATCAGTCATCAAAAAATGATGTAGAGATTGATAAAAGCAATATTTTAATAGTTGGTGAAACAGGTACTGGAAAAACATTAATAGCAAAAACAATTGCAAGAATGCTAGATGTTCCATTGGCAATTGTTGATGCTACTGTATTAACAGAAGCTGGATATGTTGGAGAAGATGTTGAGACTATTTTAACTAGACTTTTACAGGCTTCAGATTATGATCAAGAAAAAGCTGAAAGAGGAATTGTGTTTATTGATGAAATTGATAAAATTGCTAGAAAAAGTGATAATCCGTCCATTACAAGAGATGTTTCAGGTGAAGGCGTTCAACAAGCATTATTAAAATTATTAGAAGGAACTATTGTAAATGTTCCGCCAAAAGGAGGAAGAAAACACCCCGATCAAAAATTTATAGAATTAGATACTCAAAATATTCTTTTCATTGCGGGAGGAGCGTTTGATGGTATTGAAAAGATTATTTCAAAAAGACTGAATATGCAAGTAGTTGGGTATAAAAATCCCACTTCCACTAAAATCAATCAAGAAAATTTACTTTCATTTATTTCCCCAAAAGATTTAAAAGACTTTGGATTAATTCCTGAAATTTTAGGAAGATTACCTGTACTGTCTTATATGAATTCTTTAGATAAAAAGACATTAAGATCAATTTTAACAGAACCAAAAAATTCTCTTATTAAGCAATATGAAAAGTTATTTGAAATTGATGGAATAAAAATATCATTTACAGAAGACGGTCTTAGCTATATAGTTGATAAAGCACTCGAATTTAAGCTAGGTGCTAGAGGGCTTAGATCAATTTGTGAATTGATTTTAAACGATGCAATGTTTGAACTCCCAAGTTCCAAAAGAAAAAAACTTCATATTGATAAAACTTATATTTCTAAAAAATTATCAAACTCTAGCTTAAGTATTTTGAAAGTAGCTTCTTAATTAAGTTTAATTAGTTCATCAATTATCATTCTATCATTACAAAGTCTTGGAATTTTATTTTGCCCCCCTAATTTATTTTTAAATTTCAACCATTCGAAGAACAGTTTTTCTTTAGCAACAATAATTTCTAATCTTTTCATTGTTATGTTTTTGAAACGTTTTGATTTATAATCAGAATTTAATTCTTGTAGATATTTGTCAAGATCTTCACAAAACTTGGAAATATCTGAAGGTTTTTTTTCAAATTCAATCAGCCACTGATGACACCCCGAATCTTTTTTGCTAATAAAAGATGGTGCTACTGTATATTCAACTATTGTAGATTTATGTTTCAATAATGTTTTATTTAATGCATTTTCAGCATTTTCAATTATTAGTTCTTCCCCAAACGCATTTATAAAACTTTTAGTTCTACCAGTGATTTTAATTCTAAATGGATCCAACGAAGTAAATTTAATAGTATCTCCAATTTTATATCTCCATAATCCAGCATTTGTAGAGATAATCAAAGCGTAATTTGTATCTAATTTTACTTTAGAGAGATTTATTATTTTAGGCTTTAACTTATTATCTAGAGTTTCAAACTCAAAATAAATTCCATAATCTAGCATAAGTAGCATATCATTATGATCATTTCTATCTTGAATTGCAAAAAATCCCTCTGATGCATTGTAGGTTTCATAAAATCGAACACCATCTCCTAACACAGATTTAAATTGATTAATATATGGGTCAAAATTTACTCCACCATGAAAATATACTTCTAAATTTTCCCAAATATCTTTAATTGTTGTTTCATTTCTTTCTTCTAAAATCTTGTTTAGAAGAATAAGCATCCATGAAGGCACTCCTGCTAAACTTGTAATGTTTTCATTTAATGTGCTATTTATTATAGCTTTTATTTTTTCATCCCATTTATCCATTAAAGAAATCTCATTATTAGGAGCGCTTAACATTTCAGCCCATAATGGTAAATTATCAATTAATATTGCTGATAAATCTCCAAAATAATTATTATTATTTTCATATAATTTTTTACTTCCGCCGAGTCTTAATGATTTCCCTGAAAATAAATTAGAATCCTTATTGTTATTTACATATAAGCATAAAACATCTTTTCCTGCTTTATAATGACATTCCTCAAGAGATTCTTTACTCACAGGGATGAATTTACTTACAGAATTAGTTGTTCCACTAGATTGTGCATACCATTTGATTGCAGAACTCCAAAATATATTAGATTCTCCTTTAATAGATCTTTCTATATATTTTAAAAAATTTTCATAATCTGTTAGTGGAATATTATTGGAAAATGAAGAGTAGTCTTTAATTGAATTAAAATTATATTTTTTTCCAAATTCTGTATTTTCAGCATTTTTCAAAAGATTAATTAAAACTTCATTCTGAACCTCTAAAGGGTATTTTTTAAATAATTCAATCTGATGCATTCTTTTTTTAAGAAACCAAGTCGTAACAGTATTTAGAAAAGAGAATGGCATTTTAACTATCTTTATTTTTTTAATAATATAAATAAATTTTTTTTATAAATGTTTAAAGGAGTATTAAATAAGATGAAAACTGAAATAGATGATAATTTGAATTATTTTCTTGAACTAGGAGATGATTTTATTAATGTAAATCAACTACTAGGTTCAAAAATAAAACTATCATTTAGTGGTTATGAGTGTTTGAACTGTAAATCTGACATGCAATTATATAGACAGGGGCATTGTAAAAAATGTTTTTTTGAATTACCAAGTACTGCTGATTGGATTATGAAGCCAGAGCTTAGTAAAGCACATTTGCACATAGAAGACAGAGATTTAGAGTTTGAAAAAAAAGTTCAATTAAAACCACATATTTTATATTTAGCTTTTTCTAGTAATGTTAAAGTAGGTGTTACTAGAAAAACTCAGGTTCCTTACAGATGGATAGATCAGGGAGCAATTCAGGCTATTGAAATAGCAGAATTTCCTAATAGGTATTTAGCTGGGATATCAGAGGTTGCACTCAAGAATTTTTATGCAGATAAGACTAATTGGAGAGAAATGTTAAAAACAAGTAGTTCCAATGTAGATCTTCAATTAGAAAGAGATAATGCTTTAGAAAAAATACCAAAAGAAGCTTTAGATTCCGTTCAGACTAAAAAGTATTCAACCTTTAATATAGATTATCCAGTAAATAAATATCCAGAAAAACCTAAAAGTCTTAATTTACCTAAAGAAAAATCTTTTACAAATGAGTTGGCTGGAGTCAAGGGACAGTATTTAATATTTAATGACGGAACTGTTTTTAATGTAAGATCTAATGAAGGTGTTGTTATAGATTTAGAAATTATTAAATCTTAATTTCTTCTCCAATTTTCAAGTCAAATTTCTTTCTAAATAAATAAACAAATAAGTATAACAGAGGAGTGTCTAAAAATGCTATTAAAATTTTAAAAATAATACCTGAAACAACAAGACCTAAAAAACTATCCCAGCTTAGTACTTCAAATAGACATAAAAGGGAAATAACAGTCACAGTATCAATTATTTGAGAACTAAAAGTTGAAAAGTTATTTCTTAACCACAACATTTTTCCTTTAGTTAGCTTTTTCCAAAAATGATAAATTTTAATATCGATAAATTGAGCACATAGATAAGCAAGCATAGACGCTAAAACTGCTAATCCAGAAAGTGAAAAAACATTTGAAAATGTTTCATCGTTTATTGGTGATGATTCTAAAGCTGGAACATAATTAGAAATTAAAATTATGCTGATTGAAAAAAATGATGCAAAAATACCAGCCACTACAACTTGATTAGCTTTCCTTTGACCATATATTTCAGAAATTAAATCAGTTACTAGAAAAGTTATAGGATAAGGAAGTATGCCAACAGAAAGTTCAAATAATTTTATACTACCTATTGATATGTCAAATGGATACCAATAAAAAAATTTTTGAAAAATTAAATTTGAAACTACTAAAGAAGTGATAAATAGAGCAGCCAAATACAAGTATATTTTTCTGGCTAAATTTTGTTTTTCCTCAGACATTAATTTCTAATTAAAAATATTTGTATTACTTAAATAAAGATACTTAAATAAAGATTCTTTTTATTTAATTTGCTTAAGTGAATTTAAACAAAGTATATCTATCATTAGGAAGTAATTTAGGTGATAAAATTAAGAACCTTCAAAGTGCAATAAACTTAATTGACACTAGCATTGGAGATGTTCTGTCAATTTCAAATGTTTACAAAACAAAATCCGAAGGGTTCATTGGAGGTGATTTTTTTAATTGTTGTATTTCGGTTGTTACAGAATTTAATCCAACTCATTTAATTGATAAGTTATTAGAAATTGAATCTCTTGAAGGTAGAGTAAGGTCAAATTCAGCAAAACATGAATCTCGAGTTATAGATATTGATGTTTTATTGTATGAAGACAGGATTATAAATGAAACTAACTTAGTCATCCCTCATCCAAGAATGCATTTGAGAAATTTCGTTTTATATCCTCTTTCTGATATTGCAAAAAGTAAAATACATCCAATATTAAATGACACAACTATTAATCTTTTAAATAAATTAAAATCTACAGAAATATTAAAAAGTGATGAAGTACTGTTATTGCCTGTTTTATCAAAATTACAATCATTTAAAAACATAGTGATTGAAGGAAATATTGGAGTTGGCAAAACAACATTATCAAAAAAACTTTCAAATGATTTAAATAAAGATTTAATTATTGAGGGCTTTATGGATAATCCATTTCTTGAAAAATATTATAATAATCCCGACAGATATGCTTTAAATGTTGAACTCACTTTTTTAACTGATCGCTGCCGTCAACTTAGTAATTTTAATAATCAGATGAATTTTTTTAGCTCTGGATTAATAGCAGATTATGATATTTTTAAATCTCTAGTTTTTGCTGGTGTTTCTTTAAATGAAATTGATTTTAATTTATTTAGAGATATTTTTTATTTTATGACTAAAGATTTATTTAAATCTAATTTGGTTATATACTTATTACAATCTTCAGATCAGCTTTTGAAAAACATTAGTAAAAGAGGAAGAAGTTTTGAAAAAACTATTAGCAGAAATTATTTAGATAAAATAAATTCCGCTTATTTGAAGCATATTAAAAATAATTCTGATTTAAATGTCGTGTATATTGATGTTTCTGATTTAGATTTTGTTGAATCAGATGAAGATTATGCGAAGTTGTTATTTAGAATTAAGAATAATTTAGCTGAGTCTTTTAAAGAACTCCCATATTAGTATTCCTGAGCATACTGAAATATTCAAAGAGTGTTTTGTTCCGTACTGAGGAATTTCAATTACTTCATCGGATAAACTAATTGCAGCTTCAGAGACTCCTTTGACTTCATTCCCGAAAATCAAAGCATGTTTTAAGTTTTTATCTAGTTTAAAGGATGTTAATTTTTTTGATTTATTAGCTTGTTCAACACTCCAAATAAAAAACTTATCCTTTTTTAATTTAATTATAAGTTCTGAAATGTTTTTACAATACTCCCAGTCAACACTTTCAGTTGAGCCTAGTGCAGTTTTATGAATATCCTTGTGTGGGGGACAAGCAGTTATTCCACACAAATAAATTTTTTCAATTAAAAAAGCATCACTAGTTCTAAAGACCGATCCAATATTATTTAAACTTCTAATATCATCTAGAATAATAGTGAGTTTAGTTTTTTCCGAGTTTTTAAATTCAATAATATTCTTTCTATTAAGCTCAATGTTTTTTAATTTTCTCATAAATTTATTCTTCTATTTACCAAGATTATACAAAGTAATAGATTAAAAAATTAATTAATGCTATTTTAGCTTTAATTCATGTTAATTTGGAAAAGAAAGTAACCCCTTTAATGCGTCAATATTATAAAATAAAGGATAAATATCCTGACGCTTTATTATTATTTAGAGTTGGAGACTTTTATGAAACATTTCACGACGACGCTGTGAAGGCCTCTTCTATTTTGGGAATAATTTTAACTAAACGTGGAGCAGGCAGTAATAGTGAAACAAAATTAGCCGGTTTTCCGTATCATTCGTTAAACACATATTTACATAAATTAGTTAAAGCTGGGGAGCGTGTTGCAATTTGCGAACAATTGGAAGATCCAAAAAAAACTAAGTCTATAGTTAAAAGAGGAGTTACTGAGTTAATCACGCCTGGAGTTGCTTTAAATGATGGTATTTTAGAACAAAAATCTAATAATTTTTTAGCGTCAGTATTCAACATTAAAAACCATTACGGAATATCTTTTTTAGATATATCAACTGGGGAATTATTAATAGCCGAAGGGAACTTAGAATATGTTAAAAATCTTCTTTCAAGTTATGATGCCAAAGAGATATTAGTTTGTAAAAAAAACAAATCTACTTTTAGTAAAGAATTTGGTAATTATAGCTCTGTATTTTATTTTGAAGATTGGGTTTTTAACAAAGACTTCGCTTTAGAAAAAATAAAAAATCATTTTGATGTTTCTAGTTTAAAAGGATTTGGAATTAGTGAAAATAATATAGGGCTTTTAGCCTGCGGATCTATTTTACATTATTTAGATGAAACGCAGCATAAAAAATTAGAACATATAACTAAAATCAATCAGATAATTGACAGTAGTCATGTGTGGATGGATCAGTTTACAGTTTCTAATTTAGAATTGATTTACAGCAATTCTAAGGAAGGCAAATCACTTATTGACATAATTGACTATACGTCAAGTCCAATGGGTGCAAGAATGCTAAAAAGATGGCTTATCCACCCCTTACTTGATTTAAAAAAATTAAATTTTAGACATAGTTCAGTTGATGAAATTATAAGAAATGAAGATTTATTAATTAGTCTTCAGTCTGAGTTACAATCGCTTTCAGATTTGGAAAGAATAATTGCGAAAGTTGTTACTTTTAAAATTTCTCCTAGAGAATTAGTTCAATTAAAAGAATCTTTAATTAAAGTAAAGTCAATAAAAGATCTCTTGTCAGATAAGTCATTGAAAAATTTATATAAAATTAATTCTTCTTTAGATTACTGTGATTCTATAATAAACTTGTTAGAAAAAACTTTAAATAATGAAGCTCCAGTAAATATTAAAAAAGGAAATGTAATTAAAGAAAATTTTAATTCAGAATTAGATGAATTAAGAAGTTTGTCTATTTCGGGAAAAGACTATTTAAATAAGATTCTAGAAAGAGAAAAAAACAATACTGGAATAACATCTCTAAAAATAAGTTTTAATAACGTGTTTGGATATTTTATTGAAGTTAGAAACATACATAAAGATAAAGTTCCAGAAGAGTGGATTCGTAAACAAACCTTAGTAAATGCTGAAAGATATATAACTAGTGAATTGAAAGATTATGAAGCTAAAATATTAGGAGCTGAAGAAAAAATTTCTATTCTAGAATCAAAACTTTTTGAAGAACTTATTATTAAATTAGTTAAAGATGTTGAGATAATTCAAAAGAATTCGTTTTGGCTAGCTAATTTGGATTGCCTTGTCGGATTTGCAAGTTTAGCTTTGAAAGCTAATTACTCTAAGCCAATACTTAATAACTCCAAAGATTTAGAAATCATTAATGGGAGGCATCCTGTAATTGAATCACAGCTTTCACAAGACAGTCCCTACGTTCCTAACGATTTAAAACTTTGTGACAAAACCAATCAAATTTTAATGATAACTGGGCCGAACATGTCTGGTAAATCAGCAATTCTAAGACAAACTGCATTGATAGTCTTATTAGCTCAAATTGGAAGTTTTGTTCCTGCTGAAAAAGCAAAAATTGGTATTATTGATAAGATTTTTACCAGAGTTGGAGCTAGTGATAATATATCAGCTGGTGAATCTACTTTTATGGTTGAAATGAATGAATCTGCTTCAATTATTAATAATATTTCTGAAAACAGTTTAGTTCTTTTAGACGAGATTGGAAGGGGAACAAGCACCTATGATGGTATTTCTATTGCTTGGGCAATAGCAGAATTTTTACATGATCATCCATATAAACCTAAAACGCTATTTGCTACTCATTATCACGAGCTTAATATGATGGCAGATTCTTTTGAAAGAATTAATAATGTAAATGTTTCTGTTAAGGAAACTAAAGACAGTGTAATATTTTTAAGAAAACTTGTTCCTGGAGGAAGTGCACATAGTTTTGGAATTCATGTTGCACAAATGGCGGGAATGCCAAAAGGATTGATCTTATCAGCAAAAAAAATGTTAAAAAAATTAGAGAAATCTCATAATGTTGGAAATGATTTTTCTAAGAACAATGAATCTGACCTACAACTTAGTTTTTTTAATTTAGACAACCCAAAATTAGAAGAGTTAAAAGAAGATTTAATATCGTTAAATATTGATGAATTAACCCCAATTGAGGCATTAATAAAATTAAATGAAATAAAAAGAATTTTAAAATCTTAATTAAACTTATTATTAATTACTTTTTTTGAATTTTTATTTTACATTTGCATTCCAATTTGCGAAAGTAGCTCAGGGGTAGAGCATCACCTTGCCAAGGTGGAGGTCGCGGGTTCAAATCCCGTCTTTCGCTCAGAAAAAGAAACTGCTCGAGTGGTGGAATTGGTAGACACGTTGGACTTAAAATCCAATGATCAGTAATGGTCGTATGGGTTCAAGTCCCATCTCGAGTACAAAGAGGATAATTTCGAAAGATTTTATCCTCTTTTTTTTACCAACACACACTACATACACACAAACTGAATTGTATCAAGATATATTAGAGTCTTGTGAAAAAGGAAAAACAATTAAGGTTTAAGTTATTTGGCAACAGCTCCAAAAGTATCTCTAAGAAATAAAACATAATTGTTGTTTTTATAATCCCTAGCTATATATAAATCTATGAATGACGATATATAATTAAAACCGCTACACTACACATTCTCACAAAGCCTCCTTAATTGGGGGTTTTTTCTTTGAAGATTCTGTCATACTTATTATAATCGTATATTAAATGAAAAACTCAAAATGAACATAATAATATTTACAATAGGTGCAGTAATATTTGCTATTTTTCTTTTGAGTGATATATCGGAAGTTAAGACTAAAGAGAAAGTTGGTGATAAAAATCATGGTTACTATGCAAGACATCAACCTGAAAAAGATGAAATTGATTTATCCTAATCTTAAATAATAATCAGCTATATCCCCCTCCTTTTTTATTTCATAATTAATCATTTACTAATGCTGCATTAATCTCATTATTGCTTTTTAATACAATAAAAGATGATACGGCATAGTATGCATGTATATTACTTGAGTTAGACTTTAAATCATTCACCCAATTTTCAAAATCATATTCAAAATTAAATGATGAATTAGAAATATCATTTGTGAATTTATCTAATCTTATAGGAACTTCCATTCCAGGGCACCATCCAGCTCTGTCAGGTTCCCAATTTCCGTTTTGAGGACTTACAGGGTTAGATCCACATCCAATAGGCCCCATGTAATGTTGAAAAGTATTTATGTTATTAATTTTAATATTGTGAGTTCTGTAACACCATTCAGCACAAGGCCTTCCGTTATCATCGTTTGGTGTTGCATGTCCCCAACCTGTTATTATTGTTCTAATATGAGCATTTTGAACGTCTTCGCCAATTTCTATAGTTTTTGATAAATCAAATTCTGATTCATCTTCTCCGTAAACAACTCCCTGTAACGAATTCCCGTTATATTGAATTATTCTTGAAACCTTGTAATTAGTAAAATCAGGATCTCCAATTATATAATCAAAATCAACAGACAAATTCCAGCCGTCGCTTCCCCAAACCTCAATAAATGATTTTAATTCAACATTTCCCTTTAACTGAGATTTAAAATCAGTAACATCTATTTCAAATCCTCTTTCAAGTTTTTTATTATCTATTCCATAGGGTGTTATATACCTTCCAATTTCAAACCATTCTGATGAATCAGGGTCTTTCACCATTATGTTTGAATATACGTCCCAGGCATTACATCCGCCTGAAGGACATTCTAATTGGATATACATTTTAATTGATTCTACGTTCTTTAAATCATTATGTAAATCGAATTTTTGGATAGAAGATTGACTTTTCCCAGATCCAAAAGCTAAATGTTGTTTTTTAAATGTTTTGTAATTAAATCTAAGTTTAACCCCACTTCCAGATAAGTTTATATTTATAGAACTAGTTTGACTGTTTTCGATTTTTATATTACCAGTACTATTTCCAAGCTCTGTTGGAGAAAATCTAACATATACATTTTTTAACTTATTAGGTTCTAATATTATTGATTTTTGAAAAGTAATATTATCAAGTGAGAGTTCAAAATTATCAGAAATTGAAACATTTATACTAGAGTTCAAGTTTTTACTTGAAATTGAAATTGAATTTGCTAGCGAGGATCTAGTAAGCATAGTGTCTTCAAATGTTAATGATGATTTGTTTGATGAAATACTGGGTTTATCTAAGTTGGTGTTAATAATAGTATCATTAGAATCTCCTTTACTACAATCAGTAAAAAATAATGATAACATGATAATAGTAAATATTAATTTTAGTTTTCTCATTTCGATTTTTTATTAAATTTTATCTGCTAATTCGTTACCAATAATTGAGCCAATAGCAACTCCCATTCCCCCAAGTCTAATGCCGCAAAAAACATTGTCACTAATAGATTTAACAATAGCAGTTTTTTTAGTCCCAACGCCCATTATGCCACTCCATCTATAGTCAATTTCAAATTCATTTTTTGGAAGAATTATATTTTTCAAAATCAATTCTAACTCAGATTGAATAGTGTCGTTCAGTCCAAATTTATCAGTCTCTTCTTTTTTAAAGTCTAAATTTCTTCCTCCGCCTAATAAAATTCGATTATCAATATTTCTAAAATAATAGTAGCCTCTATCTAGATGAAAAGTTCCTTCAATTTGAAGGTTTTCAATCGGTTTTGTTATTAAAACTTGAGCTCTAGCAGGTGCTATTTTTTCATTTAATAACTTGTTTGAAAATCCATTTGCAGCAATAAATAATTTTGATGATCTATAACTAAAATTTTCAGTTACTATTTCTACAGAATTATTATTTTCTAAAAATGAAGTAACATTTATATTATTAAGAATTTTTATATTTTTTCTTTTCACTTTTTCAAGTAGAGCTTCCATCATCATGCCAGTATCTAGTTGACCCTCAAATGGATTAAAAATAAGCTTGTCAACTATTTTTTTAAATCCAAAAGCATTGTCTTTGATTTCAAATACACTCGATGAAAACAAGGGTTTAAGAAGTTTATTTACTTCATTTAATTTTAATTGACAGTTTTCAAAAAGATCAATATCTTTTTTTGTAAAAATCTCAAAACCACCATTCTGTTTATAATTAAGATTATTATCTCCAATTAAATTTCTCAAATATTTTAAACCTTCTGTTCTTTTTTTTATTAGAGAAATGATTTCAGATTCGGAGTGACTTTTTAAATCATCAATTATTTCAGACATACTTCCAAAACAAGCAAACCCTGCATTTTTAGTACTAGCACCCTCGGGAAGGCTGCCTTTTTCTAAAATTAGTATTTTGGCTTTTGGAAATTTCTCTTTAAGTCTTAAAGCACAATTTAATCCTACAATTCCACTACCTACAATAGTGTAGTCAATATTACTTAACCAAGATTTAATTTCCCAATAAGATAAATTCATGTGTAGAAACTATAATGTAAATCTAATTCCTCCAAAAATAGTTCTTTTTGGTGCAGGCTCATAATATCTCCCTCCAAAGGCATTTATTCTGATGTTATCAAAATATTCATTATCAAAAACATTACTTATAATTAGATAAGGATATACAATAGATCGGGATAATTTAAACTTTTTTCCTATTTTAAAATTGAATGTATTGAATTCATCAACTTTAATAGTATTTGAGTTATTAGCATATAAAGCACCAATATTTTTAAAATTTAAATTTAAAAAAAGTTCATTTATAGTTTTATGCTCAATACTTAAAGTAAAAATATCATTAGGGATTCCAGGTATTTTATTGCCTTTATAATTAAAGTTATTTTCAAAAAATTCTTTAAAAACATAGTCTCCTAATGAATATGAAGAACTTATGACAGTTCGATTAAGTGTGTAAAAACCTGTGATTTCTATCCCATTCCTTTCTGTTTTACCAGCATTATTATAAAATTTTTGATTTGGAAATTTTTCATCTTCATAAGAAAGAATTTCATCATTGGTAATTGATTTAAAATAGACTAAATCAATATTTGATTTTTTTTGTGTATCAAATAATGAGAATCCTAATTCAAAACCCATATTTATTTGAGATTTTAAATTTTTATTAAATCCAGTTCCAATTGGAGAAGAGCTAAATTCATTTAATGTTGGCGTTTCAAATCCGCTACTAGTATTAATAAATACTCTACTTTTTTTATTCAACTTGTAGTTAAGTCCAAGGCTAGGATTGAAAGAATTCAATGTTATATTTCCTGAAGAATCTCCATCAGAAAAAAACAAATCCTCTAACTTTACTTTGTTTGTGTCATACCTTAATCCTGAGCTAATTGATAAGCGGTTTAAATTATAGTTATTTACTAAATAGATTCCAAGGTTCGAAAATTTTTCATTTTGATCTAAAACTTGTTCCCCAATAATTCCAATATCATTGTTATATCTTTTTCTTCTGTCATTTTGATTTCCAATATCAAAACCTATTTGAGTTTTAAGTTTTGATTTAAAAAGAAAGCTTCCGCCAAATCCCCAGTATTTTCTTTTTAAATCTATAGCTCCTCCGTTTTTTACAGGGATTTTGCCATTAAAATTCCTGTTTGAAATAAAAGCATATGTTGAAAATGATAATTTTTCATTTATTTTTTTATTAAAGCTTGAGCTAACTTTGTAGTGATTTATTTCTTCGCTGGTATTGTATTGTAAATTACGCTCACGTGCTTGTTCTCTATTCAGATTTACTTCCTCTATTTTTAACCCGCCCGGATCATTTGAATATGGACTGTCAACTATATTAAAATTAAAACTCAGCCATGAATCTTTAGAGATATTTTTCTTAACTCTAAAATTTAAATTAGAGTTTTTAAAATCTCCAAAATCCCTATATCCATCCCCTTTTGTTTCACTTACTAAAAAAGTATAATACGTTTCATTACTTTTTACACCAACCAATGCTTGTTTTTTTTCTTGATTATTAGAGCCTAATGCATATCCGATTTTTGTAAAATTTTTATCAAATTCGGAAATAGATTGAATTCTTATAACTCCTGCCGATGAATTACCATATAAAGAAGAGCTGGTTCCTCTTATTATTTCAATTTTTTCTATTATTTCTAAGTTTAAATTATCTATTTGAGACTGTCCGTCAGGTGTAGTTTCTGGAACGCCATCGACAATTAATTTTATTCCTCTTATTCCAAAGTTTGCTCTAGATCCAAATCCTCTAATTGATATTCTTGAGTCTTGTGCAAAATTATTATCATTTGAAATAAAGACTCCAGGAACACTTTCAATATATTCACTTAAATAAAATTGTTTAGCTGAGGTTTGAAATTTTGAAAAGCTTTTTGATGAAATTGCAAAAGGAGAGTTTTTAATGTTTTCCTTTATTTTTGTGATAGAAACAATAACTTCTTTTAGCCTAATACTATCATTCAAAGAGTTTTGCGAAAAGCCAAAAAATCCTTGAAAAATTAAAACTAATAGTATTTTATTTTTTAGCATAATTAGTTGAAGAGTTTGATAATAATACTTTTAATTCAGATAATTCAGATTCACTAAAATACCTCCATTCTCCTACTCTAATATCTAGCTTGATATTCATTATTCTAATTCTATTTAATCTTTTGACTCTATAGCCTAGATATTCACACATTCTTCTAATTTGCCTATTCATTCCTTGAGTAAGAATGATCTTAAATTCTTGGTCTTTAATTAATTTGACCTCACATGGTCTAGTTACGGTATTTAATATCGGAATTCCTTTACTCATTTGCTTTATAAAGTCATGGTCAATTGGCTTATCAACAGTAACATGATATTCTTTTTCATGTTTGTTTTTAGCTCGAAGTATTTTGTTTACTATATCTCCATCATTTGTTAAAAAAATAAGACCTTCAGAAGTTTTGTCTAATCTTCCAATAGGAAAAATTCTTTTGGGATGATTTATATAATCTATAATATTATCTTTTTCAACCCCTGCATCTGTCGTACAAACTATTCCTTTGGGTTTATTTAATATTATATAAATTTTTTTGTTTTGTTTTTTTGAAATCTTTTCTCCATCAACCGCAATAGTATCATCCTCTAGATCAATTTTTTCACCCATTTTAGCAATTACTCCGTTAATTGTAACCCTTTCATCGGTAATATACTTATCTGCTTCTCTTCTTGAACAAAATCCAGCTTGACTTAAATATTTATTAATTCTAATTTTCGTGTCGATCATTTTTTAATTTATAAAGTTGTTAATCCTTCTGGCAAGTCAAAAGTCAAAGTTTTTTCAGTTCTGTTAAGTTCAATTATAAAATCGTCTACCAATGGAATCATAATTTCATTAGCTTTATTAGATACAACAATAATTGGTTGAGACGTTTGATCATTTACTTTTATAACTTTTCCAATTTCCCCCAAACTTAAATCTAATACTGTGAAATTTATTATTTCATGATAATAAAACTTGTTACCATTTAATTTGGGTAAATCTTTGATTGGAAGATAGGTTTTAATTTTAAGAATTTTATTTGCTTTTTCTTCGTTATCTATGTTTTCAAATCTAATTCTTAATAGACTTGATTTATGAAGCTTAATATTATCTATTGAATAAGGAACTATTGTACCATCAATATCTAAAAAAATTGTTTTTAATTTTTTAAAATCTATTTCGTCAGAATCTAATTTTAAAAGTATTTCACCTTTAAAACTAAATTTAGAAACGATCTTTCCAAGATAAAAGCAATCTTGTTTTTTCATCGTACAAAAATATGGGAAAAATTATTTATTCTTTTTTTGTAGGCGCTTCCTCAGCAGCAGGCGCTTCCTCAGCAGCAGGCGCTTCTTCAGCAGCAGGTGCTTCTTCAGCAGCAGGTGCTTCTTTAGCAGCAGGCGCTTCCTCAGCAGCAGGTGCTTCTTTAGCAGCAGGTGCTTCTTCAGCAGCAGGCGCTTCTTCAGTAGCTAATGCTTCTTCAACAGCAGGTGCTTCTTCAGCAGCTAATGCTTCTTCAGCTTTTGCTTTTCTTTTAGCACTTACCTCTTTTTCAAGATCTAGGGCTTTTTTCTTTAGTAATTCAGTTTCTTTATCTAAAGATGATTTTTTGCTATCAATTGATGAAGATTTTTCATTTAACCACTCTTGAAATTTTTCTTCAACTTGTTCTTCGGTTAAGGCTCCTTTTCTAACACCATTTTTCAAATGATTTTTCATTAAGGCTCCTTTATATGATAAAATATTTCTTGCAGTATCTGTAGGTTGAGCTCCAAATTGTAACCATTTAACAGCTTTATCCATATCTAAATTGACAGTTGCTGGATTAGTGTTTGGATTATAAGTTCCTAATTTTTGAAGGTAACGACCATCTCTTTTAGCTCTAGCATCTGCTGCAACTATCCAATAAAATGGTTTGTTTTTTTTACCGTGTCTCTGAAGTCTTATTTTTACTGACATATCAAATTAAATTTATGAGGTACTAAACCCCGGTTATTAATGAGGTGCAAATGTAATTTATTTTTTTAGACTGACAAATCTTAATTTTTAAAATATACAGAGTTAATAACTTACTTAAATACTTTTAGATTTAATATAAAAGATGGTTATTTTTAAATGCTTAAAATAGATAATATAGATGTATTTAGTTTTTGATACTGAGACTACTGGTTTACCCAAAAAATGGAATGCTCCACTTTCTGATTCAGACAATTGGCCAAGGTGTGTCCAACTTGCTTGGCAATTACATGATTCCAAGGGTGTTTTAATATCAAGCCATAGTTATTTAATAAAACCAGATAATTATAATATTCCATATGAATCTGAAAAAATACATGGTATATCAACTGCTTTAGCAAATAAAATTGGAGATGATTTAGTTAATGTACTTGGTAAATTTATTCTAGATCTTAATAAATCAGGTTTTTTAATTGGACATAATGTAAAATTTGATTTAAATATTATTGGCGCCGAATTATTAAGGATAAATTCAGCTGTTAGTTTACTTGACAAAGACATTCTAGATACTTGTACCGAATTAACAGCAAATGTGTGTAAAATTCCAGGTGGAAGAGGAGGTAAATTCAAGTTCCCTACTTTAATAGAAATATATTCATTTCTTTTCGATGACAGCTTTAGTGAGGCGCATAACGCATCTGCTGATGTTGAAGCAACGGCAAGGGTGTTTTTTGAATTAGTTAGAATTGGGACTATTAATCAATCAGTCTTTAAAGGATATCCAGAATTATCAGAGGGATTGAGATCTTATAACGAATCTAAAGTTCCTCTTTTGGGAATAAAACACCTTAACTTAAAAAAAGAATCCGAAAAAGTTAATAAGAAAGCTTCCAAAGAAAATACAGTTGATAAAAAAATAATTGATTCAATACCTGATGAATTACTATTAGCTCCTTTTTCTCATTTGCATAATAACACTCAATTTTCTGTTTTACAATCTACATCGAGAATTGCAAATCTTGTTCAAAAAGCAGCTGAAAGTAATATGCCTGCAATTGCCATTACCGACAGAGGAAATATGATGGGTTGTTTTCATTTTATAAAGGCTATTAAGAGTTATAACAATTCTATATCATCAGATTCAACTGACACAAAAATTAAGCCAATAATAGGTTGTGAACTTAATGTTTGTTCCAATCATAAAGATAAATCCAACAGAGATGATGGCTATCAGATAGTTTTTCTTGCTAAGAACAAAAATGGTTATAAAAACTTATCTAAAATGTGTTCTATTGGATTTACTGAAGGCTTTTACTATGTGCCTAGAGTTGATAGGGATGTGGTTGAGAAATATAAGGATGATCTTATTGTTATTTCAGGAAATATGCATGGTGAAATTGCCAGTAAATTATTAAATATTGGTGAGTCTCAAGCCGAGGAAGCACTATTGTATTGGAAAAACTTATTTGATAAAGATTTTTACTTGGAAATGATGAGGCATGGTCAAGAAGATGAAAAAAGAGTTAATGAAAATTTACTCGAATTTTCATCCAAGCATAATATTAAGGTAGTTCCAACAAATAATTCATTTTATTTAAACAAAGAAGATGCTAATGCACATGATATTTTACTTTGTGTGAAAGATGGAGAAAAACAAGCAACTCCAATTGGAAGAGGACGTGGGTTTAGGTATGGATTACCAAATC
The DNA here is from genome assembly GCA_905182765.1 of Cryomorphaceae bacterium BACL29 MAG-121220-bin8. Lineage (GTDB taxonomy): Bacteria > Bacteroidota > Bacteroidia > Flavobacteriales > Flavobacteriaceae > MAG-121220-bin8. The sequence continues at coordinate 21,499 of CAJJCV010000016.1, forward strand.
AAGAGTATTATTTTAAAACTTCAAATGAAATGAAGTTTTTATTCAAAGATCATCCAAAGTTTTTTGATAATATTTCTGAAATAGTTGATAAAATTGAAGTTTACGAATTAGCTAGAGATGTTTTACTTCCAAAATTTACAATACCTGAAGATTTTGTATCAGATTCAGGTAATGATTTAGAAAATGAGTATTTAAAATTTCTAACTTTTGAAGGAGTAAAAACTCATTATAAAGAGTTAGGCAAGGACTTGGAAGAAAGAATTTTATTTGAACTCAACGTTATTAAAAATTCTGGATATCCAGGATATTTTTTAATAGTTCAAGATTTGATCAAGGCAGCAATCGAAATGGGTGTTTCAGTTGGCCCAGGTCGAGGATCAGCTGCAGGCTCTGTAGTTGCTTATTGTTTAGGAATAACTAAAATAGACCCTATTAAGTACGACTTGCTTTTTGAGAGATTTTTAAATCCTGACAGGGTTAGTATGCCTGATATCGACATTGATTTTGATGATGAAGGAAGGGGAAGAGTAATCGAATATGTTATAGAAAAATATGGTGCCAATCAAGTAGCTCAAATAATTACATATGGTAAGATGGCTGCTAAATCTTCGATTAGAGATACTGCTAGAGTTTTAGATTTGTCACTTGGAGATGCTGACAGAATAGCTAAACTTATTCCTAACTTAAAATTGAAAGATATTTTTGAAAAGGATGAGAAAAAATTAAATAACGATTTAAGATCAGAAGATTTTTCAAATGTGTTAGAACTTAAGTCTCTTTCAGAAGGAGATGATCTACAAGCGGAAACCATAAATCAGGCTAGAATTTTAGAAGGAAGTCTTAGGAACGTAGGAACTCATGCTTGCGGAATAATCATTACACCTGACGATATCACCAATTTTGTTCCAATAGCAACAGCTAAAGACTCGGATTTATTTGTTACTCAATATGATAATTCTGTAGTTGAGAGTGCAGGATTATTAAAAATGGATTTTTTAGGCTTAAAAACATTAACTCTAATTAAGGATACCGTTAAGTTAATTAAGTATAAACATGATATCGACATCAATATAGATACGATTCCTTTAGATGATTCAACAACATATGAACTTTTTCAAAAAGGAGAAACAGTTGGTGTCTTTCAATATGAAAGTGCGGGAATGCAGAAGTATTTGAGAGACTTAAAACCTACTGTTTTTGAAGATTTAATTGCAATGAATGCCTTGTATAGACCCGGACCACTTGAATATATACCTTCTTTTGTTAATAGAAAAAACGGAAAAGAAGATATAACCTATGATATTCCTGTTATGGAAGAGTTTTTAAAAGAAACATATGGAATTACTGTATATCAAGAGCAGGTAATGCAGTTGTCTCAAAAACTTGCAAATTTTTCAAAGGGTGATGCTGATCTTCTTAGAAAAGCAATGGGTAAAAAAATCTTTGAATTACTGAGTAAACTAAAACCAAAGTTTTTAGACGGAGGAGAATCAAATGGGTTTGAAAGAGAAATACTTGAGAAAATTTGGAAAGATTGGGAGGCGTTTGCATCCTACGCATTTAATAAGTCACACTCTACATGTTATGCTTTAATTGCATATCAAACAGCGTATTTAAAATCTCATTATCCTGCTGAATATATGGCTGCAGTTTTGTCAAACAATATGAATGACATTAAGCAAGTGAGTTTCTTTATGGAAGAATGTAAAAGAATGTCAATTAAAGTACTAGGTCCAGATGTAAATGAGTCGTTTTATAAATTTACTGTAAACGATAATAATGCTATTAGATTTGGAATGGGAGCAGTGAAAGGCGTTGGTTCCGGGGCTGTTAAAACAATAATAGAGGGAAGAAAAGAAAAGAGATACAATTCTATTTTTGATTTAACTAAGACTATAGATTTAAGGTCTGCAAATAAAAAAGCATTTGACAGTTTAGTTTATGCAGGTGGTTTTGATTCATTTAAAGGAGTGAACAGGTCACAATACTTACTGGATAATGGAGATGGAGTTACTTTTATCGAAAAGGCTTTAAAGTTTGGGGCTAAATTTCAAGAAAATAAGAACTCTGCACAGGTTAGTCTTTTTGAAAATTCTGATGAAGTTCAATTACAAGAACCAAATATACCTCACTGTGATCCATGGCCTAATTTAGAAGAATTAAAACTAGAAAAAGAAGTAGTCGGAATCTATATTTCTGGTCATCCTTTAGATGATTTTAAAACTCCAATAAAGCATTTTTGTAATGCTCCTCTTGATATTTTGAAAGATTTAAATCTTTTAATTAATAAAGAACTGAGAATTGGGGGGATAATTGGAGAGGTCGAGCATAGAATTTCGAAAAATGGTAAAGGATGGGCAAGATTTACTGTTGAAGATTTTACAGATTCCTATGATTTTAGAATTTTTGGAGAAGAATATTTAAAGTTTAAACATTTTCTTTTTGAGAGTAATTTTATTTATCTAAGATTGATAGTGAAAGAGGGATGGAGAAATAGAGATACAGGAAAGACAGGCGATCCTAGAATTAGTTTTTTATCATTTCAGCAACTCCAAGATACTCTAGAAAAAAATTCAAAAAAATTAACAATACAGCTAAATATTAACGATTTAGATGACAGTAAATTAGAAGACATTACAACTTTATTTAAAAAATATAAAGGTAAAAATCAACTTGAATTTTCTTTCTTTGAAAACGAAGAAAAAATTAAACTTACAATGCTAAGTGAAAACTTTAAAGTATCTATTAATGAAGAACTGATATCTAAAATTAAAGAGAAGAAATTACATTTTAAATTATCTTAAAAAACTGAATGAAAAATTTAATTATTGTAGGTTTAATAGCAAGTTTATTCTTTTCATGTAAAAGTGAAGTCGAAAAACCTAATTTTATTTTTATTTACACAGATGATCAAAGGTTTGATACTGTTGGTTTAATTGGAGATAATCAGGTTATTACTCCAAATTTAGATAAGCTTGTTAAAAATGGAGCTGTTTTTTCTAATACCTATAACATGGGAGCTTGGCACGGGGCTATTTGTGTAGCTTCTAGGTCAATGATTATATCTGGCAAATCTGTTTGGAGAGCAAAAGAAGCATTTAATTCACCAACTAATATTCAAATTAATTCTCAGATCTCCTCTAAAAACCAATCTGTTTTAATTGGTGAATCTTGGCCTAAAATTTTAAAAAAAAACGGTTATAAAACTTACATGACAGGTAAATGGCATATTCAACTTCCTGTGGAAAAAGTTTTTGACGTTGTTGTAAATAAACGTCCAGGTATGCCAGATGATAATAGAGGTTTATTTGGAAAACAATTACGAGTTTGGAAAAAAGAATCTGGAGATGTTTCGGAATTAGATAAGTATATGCCGGGTGGGTATGGAAGGCCAGTCAATGAAAATGATAATTCTTGGGAATCCAGCGATACTTTACAAGGTGGATTTTGGGAAGGTGGTAAACATTGGAGTGAAGTTCTTGCGGATGATGCCATAAATTTAATAGAGGATTCAAAAAAAACTGATGATCCTTTCTTTATGTATTTAGCATTCAATGCTCCTCACGATCCTAGACAAGCGCCTAAGCAATTCCTTGAAATGTATCCTATTAATCAGATAAAATTACCACCTAATTATTCTCCTCAACATCCATTTTGGAAGGAAATCGGAAATGAACCTGGTGTTAGAGACGAAGCATTAGCTCCGTATCCAAGATCTAAATACGCAGTCAAGAAACACATCCAAGAGTATTATGCTGTAATTAGCCATTTAGATGAACAAGTTGGTAAAATAGTTTCTCATTTGGAAACTCAGAATATGTTAGACAACACATACATCATTTTCACATCAGATCACGGTTTGGCTGTTGGTCAGCACGGATTATTAGGTAAACAAAGTTTATATGATCACAGTATAAGAGTTCCTATGATAAT
>CAJJCV010000017.1 GCA_905182765.1 Cryomorphaceae bacterium BACL29 MAG-121220-bin8
CCTTGGTGCAATAATATTATTCTCTATTTACAAAGTTTTTAGTTTTAGTCAGAATGCTTTTACTTTTTCGTTTAGTAAAAAAGATTCTAAAAGAATGATTAAAAACAACTTTGGAGGAATCACTAAAGTTAACCTACCAAAAATTACGATTAATTTTAGTTTTAAAAATGACATAAAAAAACTATGGGATTTATCTAATATAGATTTTTTATTTATAGTAAAAAGTTGGCCATTTATTATTATTGTAATCATTAGTCTTTTAATCAATTTAGTTGGACTTTCTGAGTTAGGAAATGTATTTGGAACTCCAACATATCCAAGGACATGGAAAATGCTTCAAGCTGGGGTAACGTTTACCTTGTTTATAAATATATGTACATTCTTATATGCTGGTAATTTGTTACATAGATCTAGAGTATCAAATATTAATCAATTAATTGATACTACTCCCACTCCAAACTGGATTTTACTAGGATCTAAATTTTTAGCAATAATAAAAATGCAATTGATTTTAGTTTCTTTAGTAATGATTTCTGGAATAATATATCAAATCTACAATGGATACTATGATTTTGAAATTGGTCATTACTTATATGAATTAATTGGTTTATCCATGATTTCGTATATTATATGGGCACTTCTTGCATTTCTTATACAAACTTTAATAACAGATAGATATGTTGGTTTGTTTATAATGATTCTTCTTTTTATTGGTATACCACTTTTAGGTGCGGCTGGTGTAGAACAATCTATTTTCAAATACAATGCAGGAACTGGATATGCTTATTCTGATATGAACGGATATGGAAGTTCTATAAATAGATTTTTTCTATATAAGATATACTGGCTATCCTTAGGTCTTGTTTTTTATATTTTGAGTTACTTATTCTACTTTAGAGGATTACCCTCCAGTTTTAAAGAAAGAATAGTTTTATCAAAATCAAGGTTCAAAGGAAAATATCCAAAATTCTTAGGATTCTTTTTATTAATATTTTTAAGTACAGGTGGCTACCTTTATTATGAAACAAATGTTTTAAACAAGAGAACAACATCAAAAGAAAATGAATTACAAACAGTCGAATGGGAAAAGAAATATAAGAAATACGAGAATTATGATCAACCTAGAATTGTTTCTGTAAAAGTTGACGTAAACATATTTCCTAAAACTTTAGATGCTGATGCCTCAGGAACTTACGTTATGGTAAATAAAACATCTAATGTAATTGATAGTTTATTTTTAAACCACGGTAGTTCCATAAGTACATTTGAGTTTAATAAAGAAAATGATTTAGTTCTTGAAGACACTTTGTACAATTTTGATATTTATAAATTAAAACAGGCCCTAAACCCAGGAGATAGTATTAATTTATTTTTTACGGTTAAAAATAAACCTAACACAACGATTAGAAATAATTCAAGTGTTGTAAGTAATGGTACATTTTTTAATAATTCAGCCTTTCCATCGTTTGGATACTCTGGAGGAGAGCTTACTGATGACAAAACAAGAGAAAAATATGATCTTCCTCCAAATAAGCTTAAACCGTATCCATCTGATTCTACTGCGCTTGGAAATACTTACATTTCAAAAGATGCAGATTGGATAGATTTTGAAGCTACTGTCAGCACTTCTAAGGATCAAATTGCAATAGCTCCTGGCTATCTTCAAAAAGAATGGATTGAAGGCGACAGAAGATATTTTAATTATAAAATGGATAGTAAAATTTTAAATTTTTATGCATTTAATTCTGGAAAGTATGAAATTGTTAAAGACAAATGGAATGATGTTAATCTTGAAATTTATTACCATAAAGATCACGATTATAATTTAGATAGAATGATTAAAGGAATGAAATCAGCACTCGAATATTGTTCCACTAATTTTAGCCCATACCAGCATAGACAACTTAGGATAATTGAATTCCCAAGAACTGCTGGAGGTTTCGCACAATCTTTTCCTAATACTGTCCCGTTTTCAGAAGATATTGGTTTCATTGCAAAGGTTGATGACTCTGAAGAAGGTGGTAATGATTACGCTTTCTTTATTAGTGTTCATGAAGTTGCTCATCAATGGTGGGCTCATCAGGTAATAGGCGCAGATGTTTTGGGATCTACTATGCTTTCTGAAAGTTTATCGGAATACGTATCATTAAAAGTGATTGAACAAGATAACGGGAAGAAAAAAATGCGAAAATTCTTAAAAAGATCATTGGATCAATATTTAACTTCAAGAACTTTTGAAAGAAAAAGAGAAAATGCACTTATGTATAATGATGGTCAAGGTTACATTCACTATCAAAAAGGTTCTTTAATATTTTATGCGCTAAGTGATTACCTTGGTGAAAAAACTCTTAATAATGCTCTAAGTAAATATGTTAAAAAGGTGGCTTTTCAAGAGCCTCCTTATACTACTTCTATTGATATGGTTAACCATATAAAAGAAATAACACCAGATTCATTAAATTATTTAATTAAAGATATGTTCGAAACTATTACTCTATACCAAAATAGAGTTGTAGAAACCAAATCAAAAAAACTAGATAACGGAAAATACAAAGTTGACATTGAATTTAAAGTCAGTAAATACAGAAATAACGAAAAAGGAAGAGTGTTTTACGGAGAAGAAGAAAGAGATTCAATAAAATATCAAACTATTGATATGAAAAAGCCTGAGTATTCTGTGTTTTTAGCGGACTATATTGATATAGGTATTTTTGGAAAAGATAGTGATGAGAATGAAACAGAACTTTATGTTAAAAAACATAAAATTTCTAAAATTCATAACAAAATATCAATAATTGTAGATCAAGAGCCATTTGAAGTTGGAATAGATCCTTACAATAAACTAATTGACACAAATTCTGAAGACAATAGAAAGAAAATTGAAAAGTAGATTTTAAAAATGAAAAGAAGAGATTTTAATCAATTAATTGCACTTGGAACATTAGGATTGGCTTATAGTTCTCCTACCTATAATAAAAAAATCTCTTTAGCTCAATGGTCTCTCCATAGAACAATTAAAATAAAGAAAGAATTGTCTCCAAATGATTTTTCCATTAAAGCTCGAGAAATGGGATTTGATGCAGTTGAATATGTTTCATCTCTTTATTGGAATGAATTAAAAAGCAGGTCTATTGCTAAAATAACTAGAGAACTCGTCTCCAAATCAAATGATAATGATATTAAGAACCTTTTAATCATGGTTGATGGTGAAGGCGATTTAGCGGTCAAAAACAACTCAAAGAGAGAAAAAGCTATTGAAAATCATATTAAATGGATTGAAATGGCCCATGAACTGGGATGTCATTCTATAAGAGTTAATTTAAATGGTGAAAAGCAAAAAGAAAATTGGATTGAATACTCTTCAAAATCCTTAACTAAGCTATGTTCATTTGCTAGAAAAGATAAAATAAACATAATAGTTGAAAACCATGGAGGATTAAGCTCTAATGCAAAGTTATTAGCAAAAGTCATGAAAGAAGTTAATCTAGACAATTGTGGAACTTTACCTGATTTTGGCAATTTCTGTATTGAGAAAGAAGACCCTAATAATTATTTTAGTAATTGTATTAACGAATACGATAAATATCTTGGAATGGAAGAACTTATGCCCTACGCAAAAGCTATAAGTGCAAAATCGTTTGACTTTAATAATAACGGTGAGGAATCTACAATAGATTTTAAAAAAATAATTGACATAGTAAGTAGTTTTAAATATAAAGGATATTATGGTATCGAATACGAAGGACTCAACCTTTCTGAAGAAAAAGGGATTTTGAAAACTAAAAAATTATTAGAAAGACATCTTTAATCTCCTGTTTTCTGTTTTGGTATATACCATAAATTCTCATCTGATTCTATAAAACCGCCTGTTTGTAGAACTACATTATCGATAATAGACAATCCCTTTTCTGACATACTTTGAAAATCATCTATTCCATTATTTTCAAAATTCTGACGTGTTCTATGAATGTTATATTTATTAGAAAGAGATTTATTAAATATTTCTTCAATATGATCTTTTCCATAAATAAAACCGAGTAAACCTCCCCAAGTTGATGTTGGATTATCTGAATCCCATCCACTAAGAGTCCCAATTTTAATAGTTTCTTTAAAGTCTCCTCTACCATAAAACAGACTTACTAAACTAGAAGCAAAATTAATTCCAGATGCAAAACAACCATTACAATATAAATTTCTAGAGGTTATATCATATCCGTCCATTTGATCAACTTGATACCTTTTATAAATTGAATCTCTAGTTTGTTCCCACTTAATTCCTGATTCAAATTTTTTCTTGACATACTCATACATTTTTAATGAATATGAATCTTTATCTAAAGTTCTACTTGCTAGTTCGGATATTCTAATTAATTCTTCATTTAAAGGTTTATTTTGATTAATAGTAGATGCTAATGAGTGCATCGATACATAAAATTCAGAAATCATAGCAGCATCTCCCCTACTAGTTGTTCTGATTGGCAAATAAGACATTTTAAGCGCATTTATTGTATTAACTGGAGATAGTAACCCGAAAATTTCTGTAGTTAACTGTGCGTCTATCATATCAAAATGCTCGTTGAGTTCAGGATTACTAGTTTCTGGTGGAAGAATACCGTCACTCATTAAATCAAATGCCTTTTGATTAGAAACCCATAAAAAATTTTCTTCTTCTTTTTTAATGTGTTTAAGCCAACCATCTCTAATGTTTTCTGGACTTAATATAATATCATTATTATGAAACAATAACTCTTGATACATATATTCGATATCAGTATCATCATCAGATCCCCAAACTTCTTTATTTTCTTTTAATACAAAATCGATTATATCATATTCACTTGTGGGTAACCAAATGTTTGGTTCATCTTTTTTACCCCAATTCTCTCTTGTATAAAAATTTCCTGTTTTGATTTCACCAATATTTCCAACCTTATCCATTTCAGTAATTAAACCAGTCCAATTAGCAATTGATTGACCGAGCCAAAAACCTTCAAGATTATTTGAATATTCACTTCTGTCAATCATATAATAGTTTTCTTTATTAATTTCAGAATCAGTACAGGAACTGACAAGGTTTAATAAGAATAAAGAGATAATAAGTTTAATTTTATACATTTTATTAATTCTTTAGTTTTAGTATCTTGGTAACATGAAAAGTAAATTTATAATTTTATTATTAATACTTCCTCTTAATTTTTTAATTGGACAAAACTCTCAAGGGAATATTTCTAACTCTATAGCCAAATTACAAAATATCATAAATGAAGTTAATTTAGAAAAAATTGAACAAGCCGGTGAAATAGATGGGTCAATTTATTTTTTCAAAACTCCAAATAATGCTAATATCAGATTAGTCAATTCAAACAAATCTTTTAGGGTTAAATTAAATTATAATCTTAGAAAAGAAAAATTTGAATTCAAAAGTGGAGAGGATTATTATAGTTTATCTACAGAAGATATTGAATCAATAGTTTTTGTGGATCATAGTTTTATTGTTTATAATTCAAAATTTTATGAATTAGTTACTGAAAATGATAAATTTTCTGTTTTAAAATCTCATTTAATTGAAGCTATTGAACCAAAATACCAACCTGGCATTGAGGATAAACCAAATTTAAGGTTCAGAAAAGCCAATATGCTTCATTTAATAATTAACAATAAAATAAGTCAAGTAAAATCTAGCAAAAAATCAATTATTTCATTATTTAATAAATCTGAACAAAAGAAAGTTAAGTCTTTTATAAAATCTAATAGAATTTCTGTTAGAGACTCTAAAGACCTTAAGTTATTATTCGACAAATTTAAAGATCAAGTTTAAATTAACTTTTATTAGCATTATTTAGTAATGAAAAAAATATTAATATTTCTTCTTATAATTCAAAATATAAATTCTCAGAAAATTTTAAAAGACTACCCACTTTCAAAAACCATTGAAGAAACTTCTGGTTTAGAAATAATTGGAGATTACTTTGTGACGCATAATGATTCTGGAGGAGATCCTAGCCTTTACTATCTTTCAAAGAAAGGTGAAATAATTAAAACTAGGAAAATAGACTCTGCAGTAAATAAAGACTGGGAAGACCTTACAAAAGATGATAAGTATATTTATATTTCAGATATAGGCAACAATTACAGTACTAGAAAAGATCTTAAAATATATAAAGTTCCCATTGATGAAGAAAGTAATGAAAAAACACAAATCATTTCTTTTAATTATCCCGAACAAGATTCCTATAAAATCAATAGAAATACAATATATGATGCTGAGGGATTAATATCTGTTAATGATAAACTTTTGATTTTTACAAAAAATAGAGCTAAAAAAATAACTGAACTTTATATGTTGCCTAAATCACAAGGCAACTACAATGCAAAAAAAATTAAAACATTAAATGTAAAATCTATTATTACAGGTGCAGATTACAATAAAGAGCTTAAATTACTTGCTTTAACTTCTACAATAGATTTTATTAAATACTATATCATTACAATCGATAATTTTAATTTAGAAAACAACAAAGATTATAAAATCAATATGGTTGAAATTCCAATTGGTAAAACACAAGTTGAGGCAATTAAAATTATAGATAGAAATAATTTTTGGATTACATCAGAAGATGAAAGTAGTTCAAAACATGCTAGATTGTTAAAATTAAACATTTAGCTTTTTTAACTAACTTCATACAATGATTTTAGATCTAATACAAAATCCACACTATGTTATAGATATCAATTCATATGAGGGAATTCGTAATATAGTCGTAACAATACTTGTTTTTGTGTCTATACTGGTATTAGGCAGGAATTTAAGTAAATCTAAAAATCTTTTAATACTTAAAATAATTTGTGCAATAGCTATAATATCTACTGGCTATGATCACATAATAGATGCTATAAATGGTAATTGGAGAGTTGAAGAAGATCTTCCTCTTCATTTATGCTCATTATCAAATTTGATTGTGTGTATAATACTACTTACACCTATCAATAAAAAAATATTTGAATTTCTTTTTTATTGTGGTTTCTTAGGTGGATTAGTTTCAATATTAACTCCACAACTTAATTATTATGATGGTGGATGGTTTATGTATTTGAGTTATTACTCAAGTCACGGAATAATAATGTTAGTCCCACTTTTTATGTATTACAATTTAAATTATAAACTATCAAAATATTCTTGGCTAAGAACGTTTGGAATATTAAATATTTTTATGATTTTTATTTTGCCATTAAATTTTTTAATTGGGTCAGGAGCAAATTATATGTATTTATATGAAGCTCCTAATATAAAAAACCCTTTGGTATTTGGTGATTGGCCTTACTACATAATAAATTGGGAAATAATAATTATAGTTTTATTTTATTTAACCTACTTTATATTTACAAGAAAAAAAATATGATAAAAAAATCTCCAATTGAAATTTTTTCTGACTGGGTAGATCTAGGAAAAGACGATGGAATGGAAAAAAATCATTCTGAATCTGTAAATGCAATGTTAAATAAAATATTAAAAGATCTTAATGACTTTACATTTATTGATGCAGGATGTGGTAATGGATGGGTTGTTAGAATGGTTTCACAAATGGATTCTTGTTTTAGTGCAGTTGGTGTAGATGGATCTTTAAAGATGATTGATAAGGCTAAGAGTTTAGATAAAATAAGTAAATATGAATGTGCTGATATTTCTATTTGGAAACCAAATCAAAAAAAAGATATTGTACATTCAATGGAAGTCTTTTATTACTTTAAAAACCCTTTAAGTGTACTAAAAAATATTTACGATAATTGGTTAAATGAGAATGGTAAATTTATAATGGGAATTGACTTTTATTATGAAAATACAACTTCTCACAATTGGCCTGAAAAAACTAATGTTGATACAATGACTTTACTTACAACTCAAGAGTGGAACGAAGTTGTTAGCAAGGCTGGATTTAAAAATATTAAAAGCTGGAGAGTTGGTGAAAAAAATGATTGGAAGGGAACATTAATTATTTCTGCTACAAAAAACTAGTTGCTTTTATTTATCCAATTTTTATAACCACCTTCAAGGTCATATATCTTAACAAATCCTAGTTTTTTTAATATTTCAGATGATTTTTGGCTTCTATTTCCAGATCTACAATAGATGTATATTGGTTTCGATTTTTTAACTTTTTTGAAAAATTTGTAGAATAATTTTTCATCGTAAAAATCAATATTAACTGAACCTTTTAAATGTCCAGAATTAAATTCTTCCATTGTTCTAACATCAAACAATAAAACATCATTTTTACTGATTTTATTTTTAAAATCATCAAAACTAAGAACCTCATATGCATTTGTGTTTTCTTGAGAAAGAACCAACAAGGGGAAAAGTAATAGAACTAAATATTTATACATTTTTAATTATTTTAAAATTTGAATTTCTTATTGAGGAAAACCCTCCTTCTACATCAACAACTGAACTATATCCATTTCTTTTTAAAATAGAACAAGCTATCATACTTCTGTATCCACCAGCACAATGTACATAGTGTTTGTCTTTTATGTCAATCTCAATAATTTTTTCTTGAAAACTATCTAAAGAAATGTGTTTTGAATTTAATAAATATCCATTTAACCTTTCGCCACTTTTTCTTACGTCAATAAGATTAACTTTCTCAATTTTATGGCTTAAATCTTCAGCAGAAACAGATTCGATTATATCAAAAGTATTATTACTAGACCATGAGGAAAAACCTCCATCTAAATAACCTAAACAATTATCAAATCCAACTCTTGATAATCTTAAAATAGTTTCTTTTTCCAGTCCGTTGTCACAAACTAATAAAAGTTTAGTGTTAATGTCTTTAATAATCGACCCGACCCAGGGCGCAAAACTTCCATTTAAGCCAATAAAAACAGATCCTGGCACAAAGCCTTGCTTGAACTCATTTTGATTTCTTACGTCTAAAACTACAACATCCTTAATATTCATTAATTCCTTAAATTTTTTAACATCTAATGGAATTAAACTATTATTTAAAACTAGTTCAAAATCGTCGTAACCCTCTTGATTTAATTTAACATTTGAAGGGAAATATACTGGAGGATCAGGAAGATCTTTTGTAAGTTCATTTATAAATTCATTTTTAAGTAATGAACCGTTCAATGCATAATTGACAATTTTCTGATTCCCAAGTGTATCTACAGTTTCTTTCATCATGTTTTTACCACAAGCAGATCCAGCTCCGTGAGCAGGATAAATCAATATATTATCGGGTAAAACTGCAATTCTATTTTGAATAGAATCATATAAAACACCTGCCAACTCCTCTTTTGAAAAATTTAAGGATTTTTGTGCTAAATCTGGTCTTCCAACATCACCAATAAAAAGAGTGTCTCCTGTAAATAAACAATGAGGTACGTCATTTTCATCTTTTAGTAAATAACATGTGCTTTCCAAAGTATGACCAGGGGTGTGCAATACTGTTATTGAAATATCACCAATTTTAAAAACTTGATTATCCTCAGCTACAATACAGTCAAACGAAGGGTTAGCTTTTGGTCCAAATATTATTGGTGAATTTGTTTTTTTAGATAAAGTTAAATGTCCGCTAATAAAATCAGCATGAAAATGTGTTTCAAAAATATATTTGATTTTAGAGTTTGAAGATTCTGCTAAATTTAAATATTCAGAAACTTCTCTTAATGGATCAATAACGGCTGCCTCACCGTTACTTTCTACGTAATATGCACCTTGAAATAAACAACCAGTATAAATCTGTTTTACGATCATAAAATAAATATTACACAAATATAAAAATTGAATTTTTAATTGTTTTATTATTTTAAAAAATTAATTTTATTAAAATGTATGGTATTTGTAATTTAAGTATAATTCCTGTTAGAAAAAATTCAACAAGTAAATCTGAATTAGTTTCTCAATTAATATACGGAGAGTTATTTGAAGTTATAGAAAAAAAAGAAAAATGGTTTTATATAGAATCAATAGATGATAAATATTGTGGATGGATTAACTATTCTCAGTTTAAAGAAATATCAAAGCAGGATTTTAAAAAAGTTAAAAAAACAGAATCTAAACTTCTAAATAATATTTCATCAGAGATAGAGACAGAAAACGGAAACATGTCTATAACTATAGGTAGTAAAGTTAGCTCAGCATTTATATTAAATCACAAATTAAAACAAGAAGAATATTCTAAAAATTCAATAATTGAAAATTCACTAAAATTCTTAAACTCACCTTATTTGTGGGGAGGAAGGACTCCTTACGGAATCGATTGCTCAGGTTTTTCTCAACAAATTTATAAATTAAATGGATTTCAATTACCGAGAGATGCTAATCAACAAGCTCTTCAAGGAAAAGAAGTGAAATTAGAAAAAGCTAAACCTGGAGATCTTGCTTTCTTTGGCGAAAAAAAAATTACACATGTAGGGATTATTATAGATTCAAACAAAATAGTTCATGCATTTGGTTGTGTTAGAATTGATTATTTAAATGAAAAAGGAATTATTAATTCAACATCAAAAAAAATAACACATTATTTAAAGAAAATTAAAACCTATTAATTTTCTAATTCTTGCAATTTAATATTCATAAGTTTAAAATTATCAATATCATCAATAGTGTAGTATATGTTTTTAGCAGTTTTTAACGCCTCAATATTAGTTGGATCTATTTCAATTAATTTTTCTAAATATGGAAGACATTCCTGATATAGATTAACTCTATCTTTTTCAAGTTCATCATACTTATTCATATCACTTGCTTTTCTAGAAGTAACAAGTTTATTCATTTTTTCTACTATTGGACCCTCACCTTCAAGAATCAATCCAACTAAATTAAGATAGGTTGCGCTGTAAGAACTATCAAGCTCAAGAGCTTTTAAATAAAACTCCTTAGCAATTTTAAATTCTCCTTGCTCACCATTAATAACGCCTAAATTATAATATAAAATTGCATTGGTAGGATCTTTTTCAACCGCTTGCTGCATTAATTCTTTAAACTTATTTTTATCTCCAATCTTGATGTATAAATCTGCTTCTGATAAAATCAAATTAACATCGTCAGGATTTATCACTCTAGCTTCTTTAATAGCAGCTATAGCATTATCGTTTTCTCCTTTTTGAACATATATAAGAGCTATATTTTTAACAATTTCGGGTAATCTAGATTCTGTCTTTCCAGTCCTTTGATTAGAGTAGTCTTTTGAATTTTTAAATAAATTATATTCGGTTTCACTAACTTTTTCTTCAATTCCTGATTCAACTGATGTTACAAAGTATTCGGAAACAACTCCAGAATAACCCATGTTTTTTAACTTTAAATAATATTCTAAAGCTTTATCATATTCTTTCGAGTTAACTGAACTAGAAGCAGCATAATACAAATAGGTTATATTATCCTCTTTTTCAGGGTTCATTAAATAAGCATCATATAATTTTTTTGAAGCTGCTAAATAATCATCATTTTTGTTATCCTGAACTGCAGAATTAACTAAATCAGCTTCAGCATTCTGAATCAAAAAATTAGCATCTTCAATGTATTTTTTTTGTCTTATTGATCTTTCTAATTCTATTGATTTTCTTAGTGAAATTACAGATTCCAGATATTGAGCATCTTCTTTAAGAGCCCATCCATTTAAATAATAATAATGAGCTTGATATTTTATATCTGATGCCAATATCAAATCTTTATTATTATTTAAGAGATCTAAAGCTTCTGAATAAAATTCCTGATCTATTAATTTTTGAGCTTGTTTTAATTCTTTTTTTTGTCCAAAAGTAAAAATGGATATAGTAAGCATTAAAATGTAAAAAATGTTTTTCATTATATATTAATTTAAATCGTTATCATCATTATTTTCATCAACTAGATCTATATCTTCAATATCAGAAATATCTTCGTCGTCATTTACAACCTTTGCAACTGCTGCTATAGAATCTGATTCTTTAAGATTTATTAGTTTAACACCTTGAGTTGCCCTACCCATTACTCTTAGTGAAGAAACTTCCATTCTTATAGCTATACCTGATTTATTAATAATCATTAAATCATCGTTATCAATAACATTTTTAATTGTAACTAACTCCCCGGTTTTTTCGGTAATTGAAATTGTTTTAACTCCTTTACCTCCTCTATTAGTCATTCTATAATCATCTAGACTTGATCTTTTTCCATAGCCATTTTCAGAAACAACTAAAATATCACTTTCTAGATCATTAACAGAAATCATACCTACCACCTCATCTTTTGAATCTTTTAATCTAATTCCCCTAACACCAGAAGCATTTCTACCCATTGGTCTAGTTTTGCTTTCTTCAAAGCGAATACATTTTCCAGATTTAACAGCGATTAAAACTTGTGAATTTCCATTTGTTAATTTAGCTTCTAAAAGTTCGTCATCATCTTTAATTGTGATTGCATTAATTCCATTAGATCTTGGTCTTGAGTACTGTTCTAAGGATGTTTTTTTAACTTGACCTTTTTTGGTTGCCATAATTACATAATGACTATTGATATAATCTTCATCTTTCAAGTCTTGAGTGCATATAAATGCCTTAACTTCATCATCTTGCTCAATGTTGATTAAATTTTGCATAGCTCTTCCTTTAGCAGTTTTACTTCCTTCAGGAATTTCAAAAACTCTCATCCAGAAACATTTACCTTTTTGAGTAAAAAACAACATATATTGATGATTAGTTCCTACAAATAAATGCTCTAAGAAATCTTCATTCCTTGTGGTAGAACCTCTTTGCCCTACTCCTCCTCTATTTTGTGTTTTATATTCTACTAAAGGAGTTCTCTTAATATAGCCAGCATTAGAAATGGTAATAACTACTTTTTCATCTGGAATCATATCTTCCATACTTAAGTCACCTCCTGAATATTCAATTTTGGATCTTCTTTCATCTCCATATTTATGCTTAATTTCAATAAGCTCATCTTTAATTATAGTCATCCTTCTTTCTTCACTATCAAGGATACTCTTCAGATCTTTGATAGTATTCATTAACTCATCAAATTCGCCTCTTAGTTTATCCTGTTCAAGACCAGTTAATTGTCTTAAACGCATTTCAACTATAGCTTTTGATTGAATCTCTGAGAGTTTAAATTCTTTTATTAATTTAATTTTAGCTTCATCGGCATTTGATGAAGATCTAATTAAAGCAATAACTTTATCTATATTATCAGAAGCAATTATTAAACCTTCTAATATATGTGCTCTTTCTTCAGCTTTTTTTAATTCATATTTTGTTCTTCTAACAACAACATCATGCCTGTGCTCAACAAAATATCCTATCATTTGTTTTAGGTTCAACATTTGTGGACGCCCCTTAACTAATGCAATATTATTAACACTAAAAGATGATTGAAGTTGAGTATGTTTAAATAAAGTGTTTAAAACAACATTAGGAACAGAGTCTCTTTTTAAAATATAAACAATACGCATTCCTTGTCTATCAGATTCATCTCTGATTGTTGAAATACCTTCAATTTTTTTATCATTGACCATTTCAGCAGTTTTTCGAATCATTTCTGCTTTATTTACTTGATAAGGAATTTCAGTTACAATAATACATTCTCTTCCATTTACTTCTTCAATTTCAGCTTTAGCTCTCATTACAATCCTTCCTCTACCAGTTTCGAAAGCTTGCTTAACCCCTTCATAACCATAAATTATACCTCCTGTTGGAAAGTCAGGTGCCTTTACAATTTGAATTAATTCATCTGTAGATATATCATTATTTTCAATATAGGCTATCGTACCATCAATAACCTCAGTAATATTATGTGGAGGCATATTTGTTGCCATACCCACGGCAATTCCACTTGCACCGTTTATCAATAAACCTGGTATTTTAGTTGGAAGAACTGTAGGTTCCAATATAGAATCATCATAATTTAGTTGATGATCTACAGTGTCTTTATCTAAATCCGCAACCATTTCTTCTGAAATTTTCTGCATTCTAGCTTCAGTATATCTCATTGCAGCTGGGCTATCTCCATCAACAGACCCGAAATTTCCTTGTCCGTCAACCAATAAATATCTTAAACTCCACTCTTGAGCCATTCTTACCATAGTATCGTAAACTGAAGAATCTCCATGTGGATGATATTTACCAAGTACTTCCCCAACAATAAAAGCTGATTTTTTAAATTTACTAGAACCTCTCAAGCCTAATTGATGCATTCCATATAAAACACGTCTATGGACTGGTTTTAAACCGTCTCTAACGTCAGGGAGAGCTCTAGAAACAATCACAGACATTGAATAATCAATGTAAGCAGATTTCATCGCATCTTCAATGTTAATTGGAATCAATTTTTCACCTTCACTCATAAAATTAATTTTTACGTAAGTTATTACCTAACAAATATAATAATACCCCATATTTTAAATTGAATTTAAATGCAATTTTTTATACATTTTATTAACAAAATATTAAAGAATTTTTCACAAATAGTAAATGAAAAAACTTGGAATTAAAAAATTTTTTTTGTCTATTTACTTATAAGATAAAAAAACATACATGGACGATAATTTTTCTTCAAGAGTTAAAGATGTTATAACATACAGTAAAGAAGAAGCCCTGAGATTAGGGCATGACTTTATAGGAACTGAACATCTTCTTTTGGGAATGCTTCGTGATGGAGGCGGAAAGGCAATTAATATATTAAACTCTCTTGAAATTGATTTAGATTATTTAAGAAAGAAAGTTGAGATATTAAGCCCTCCTAATCCAATCAATGATTTTAATCAAAATGATAAAAAAAACTTACATCTTACAAGACAAGCTGAAAGAGCATTAAAGACTACTTTTTTAGAAGCAAAGCTGTTTCAGGGTAAATCAATAAATACTGCACATCTACTTTTATGCATCCTTAGAAACGAAAATGATCCTACAACAAAGTTGTTAATTAAACTTCAACTTGATTACGAATCTGTAAAAGAACAATTCAAATATATGCTTACCGAGCTTAATGATGATTTCTCTAGCTCACCTTCTTCTGAAACTTTTCCTGATGAATCTAAAGACAATGAAGATCCGATTGAAGAAAATCCGTTTACAATTAAATCAGAATCAAAATCTAAAGTTAAATCCAAAACACCTGTTTTAGATAATTTTGGAAGGGACTTAACCTCTCTAGCTAATGCTGGAAAATTAGACCCAGTAATTGGTAGAGAAAAAGAAATTGAAAGAGTTTCTCAAATTTTAAGCAGAAGAAAGAAAAATAATCCTTTATTAATTGGTGAACCAGGTGTTGGTAAATCTGCAATTGCAGAAGGCCTGGCTCTAAGAATTATACAAAAAAAAGTTTCTAGAATCTTATATAACAAAAGAGTTGTTACTCTAGATTTAGCAAGTATTGTTGCAGGAACAAAATATAGAGGGCAGTTTGAAGAAAGAATGAAAGCTGTAATGAATGAAATTGAAAAAAATGATGATATAATATTATTTATTGATGAAATTCATACAATTGTCGGTGCAGGCGGAGCAACTGGCAGCTTAGACGCTTCCAATATGTTTAAGCCAGCTTTAGCAAGAGGTGAAATTCAATGTATAGGTGCTACAACTTTAGATGAATACAGACAATATATTGAAAAAGACGGGGCATTAGAAAGAAGATTTCAAAAAATTATAGTTGAGCCTACAACAGTAGAAGAAACATTAGAAATTTTAAGAAATATTAAAGATCAATATGAATCTCATCATAATGTTAACTACACTGACAAAGCTTTGGAAGCATGTGTTAAATTAACAGACAGGTACATTTCTGATAGGTTTTTTCCTGACAAGGCTATTGATGCAATGGATGAAGCTGGATCAAGAGTTCATATAACAAATATGGATGTTCCAAAAAATATAGTTGATTTAGAAATTTCTCTTGAAGAAGTAAGAGATAAAAAAAATACCGTTGTTAAAAAGCAAAAATATGAAGAAGCTGCAAAACTAAGAGATGATGAAAAAAGAATTGAAAAAGAATTAGTTTCTGCTCAAGAAAAATGGCAAGAAGAATTAAAACAACATAGGGAAACAGTTGATGAAAATGATATTTCAGAAGTTGTTTCTATGATAACTGGAATTCCAGTTAATAAGATTGCTAAAGCCGAATTAAAAGAGCTTAATAATTTAAATAAAATTATTTCCAGTAAAGTTGTTGGTCAAAAAGAAGCTGTAAATAAAGTTGTAAAAGCTATTCAAAGAAATAGAGCAGGGATTAAAGACCCTAATAAACCTATTGGTTCATTTATATTTTTAGGTCAAACTGGTGTAGGGAAAACACAACTTGCTAAAATCTTATCTTCAGAGTTATTTAGTGGCTCAGATTCTTTGATTAGAATTGACATGAGTGAGTATATGGAAAAATTTGCTATCTCAAGATTAATCGGTGCACCTCCTGGTTACGTCGGTTATGAAGAAGGTGGGCAATTAACAGAAAAAGTAAGAAGAAAGCCATACAGTGTCATATTACTCGATGAAGTTGAAAAAGCTCACCCTGACATCTTCAATATGCTTTTGCAGGTACTTGACGAAGGATCATTGACAGATAGTTTAGGAAAAAAAATAGATTTCAAAAATACAGTTATAATAATGACTTCAAATCTTGGCGCAAGACAAGTAAAAGACTTTGGAAATGGAGTTGGATTCGGGACAGAATCAATGAAATCTCAAGAGACTAAAAACATAAAGAACACCATAGAAAAATCATTAAAAAAAGCATTTTCCCCTGAGTTTTTGAATAGAGTTGATGAAATAGTTGTTTTTAATAGTTTAGAAAAAGAAGATTTGAAAAGAATCATAACTATTGAAATTGATAAATTAAAAAACAGATTAAAAGAATTAGGATATAATTTAAAAATTACAACGAAAGCACTAAACTTTTTGTGTGAAAAAGGATTTGACAAAAAATATGGAGCTAGACCTTTAAAAAGAGCGATTCAAAATTATGTGGAAGACCTAATTGCTGAAGAAATAGTAAAATCCAAAATAAAAGAAGGAAGTAATATAAAAATTGACCACAATACTAAGTCGGAAAAATTAAATATTATTAAACTTTAATCTGAAATTGCATTTTTTTATTATTGAATAATCAATAAAAACCTTTCAAATTAAATAATTCATAAAATAGTATATTTTTTTTGTTTTATTTGTAAAACAAAACTCTCTTTAACATACATTTACATCTGATATTAATTTGTCAAAACCATGAATGTTATAAAATTTGGAGGAACTTCAATATCAAATTCTGAAAACATAAATAGAGTTATTGATATTATAATAAGTTGTGATACTAATTCTGTTGTGATATTATCAGCAATTGGAGAAACAACCAATCAACTGATAAAATGTGGAAAATTAGCAGGAAAAAGAGATCTTAATTATAAAAAAGTTTTCAAACAAATTAAAGAAAATCACATAGAAATATGCTCTTCATTGTTTGAATATAATAACCAAAGTGAAATATTAACTTTTGTTCAAACTAAACTCAATAAACTAGAAAACATATTGGAGGGGATTTATAATTTAAAAGAATTTAGTAAAAAAACATATGACAATGTTTCAGGATTTGGAGAGGTATTATCATACAATATAATTGGAAAAATCTGTCAACAAAGAGGCCTAGATATTGAAACAAAAGATTCGAGAGAAATTATAACTACTAAACTTATTAATATTGGAAGAAAACAAGTCGATTTCAAATTAACCAAATCAAAATGGGATGATTTTTCAAAATCAATTAATAAAAAAATAGTAATTATGCCCGGATATATTGCCAGAGATAATTTTGGTAATAACATTACTCTTGGAAGAGGTGGTTCAGATTTTACAGCATCAATAATTGCATCAATATCTGATGCTAAAAAACTTGAAATATGGACTGATGTTAGTGGGATATTCACTTCAAATCCAAAACTAGTTAAACAAGCCGTTCCTATTGATTCTCTTTCTTACGAGGAAGCAATGGAATTATCACATTTTGGAGCAAAAGTTTTGTATCCTCCCACTATTCAACCAGTAATGTCTAAGAATATTCCTGTTTTCATAAAAAATACTTTTAGTAAGAATGATAAAGGAACTCTTATATCTAGTAATTCAAGTAACAAATCAATAATCAAAGGAATTACACACATAAAAAATATTTCGTTATTAACAATTGAAGGAAGTGGAATGATAGGGATTCCAGGGTTTTCAAAAAAATTATTTGAAGAAATATCAAATAATAATATAAATATAATAATGATAACACAGGCCTCATCAGAACATTCTATTTGTATAGGAATTAATGATACTGAATCTGTTAATGCAAAAAAAATTGTTGACGAAGCCTTTAAATACGAAATTAAAAATTCTATACTAAGCCCTTCCAAAATTGAATCTAAACTTTCAATCATTGCACTTGTTGGTGACAACATGAGAGATCATCAAGGTATAAGTGGTAAAATGTTTAGTGCGCTAGGAAAAAATAATATTAATGTAAAGGCTATTTCTCAGGGATCTTCTGAAAGAAATATTACCGCAGTAATAAGAGAAAAGGATGTAAAAAAAGCACTTAATACACTACATGAAAAGTTTTTTGAAAAAAACATAAAACAAATAAATTTATTTATTGTTGGAATTGGTAACGTTGGATCTAAATTAATTGATCAAATTGAAAAACAAACTGATTATCTAGCTCAAAAACTTAAACTTAAACTCAGAATTATAGCTGTATCTAATTCAAAAAAGATGCTCTTTGATGAATCAGGCTTAAAACTAGGTAATCTTAAACTTGCTATAAATAATGGTGAAAATTCTAATCTAGATGAATTTTTTGAAAGAATCAAGAAATTGAATTTAAGAAATAGTGTTTTTATTGACAACACTGCAAGCTCAAAAATTGCAGGATTTTACAAGCATTTCTTGAGAAATAATATTAGTGTTGTTACATGTAATAAAATAGCTTGTTCAGATTCTTATTCTAATTACATTGAATTAAAAAAAGTATCATCAAAATACGATACATCCTTTTTATATGAAACCAATGTAGGTGCTGGACTACCAATAATTGACACATTAAATAATTTAATTAATTCTGGTGATAAAATAAATTCTATACAAGCTGTTCTATCAGGAAGCTTAAATTACATATTCAATAACTTTAAAAGTTCAAACACTTTTGAAGATGTTGTAAAAGAGGCTATGGACAAAGGATTCACAGAGCCAGATCCAAAAATCGACCTAAGCGGAATAGACGTTGCAAGAAAAATTTTAATTTTAGCAAGAGAAAGTGGTAATGAAATTGAATTAAAAGATATATCTAATACATCTTTTTTACCTAAAGAAAGTTTAAACACAAAAGACAATAAAGAGTTTTTAAAATCATTATCTGAAAATAAAGATCATTTTGAAAACATTTTAAATGATGCTCATAGTAATGATTGTAAAATAAAATATGTAGCTGAATATATAAACGGAAAAGCTAGTGTTGGGATTAAGAATATTCCTAAGGATCATGATTTTTACAATCTTGAAGGAAGTGATAATATCGTCTTGTTTTACACAGACAGATATAAAAAACAACCATTAATTGTTAAGGGTGCCGGAGCGGGAGCTGATGTCACAGCAGCTGGAATTTTTGCAGATATAATTAGAACAAGCAAAAGATAAAAAAAGCTCTATTTAAACTCAAGTTTTCTTTAAAAAAACATAGTTTTGCAGCGATGAATGAAATTAGAATATTTTCTCCAGCTAGTATAGCAAACCTATCTTGTGGATATGATATTTTAGGGGTATGTTTAGACAAAGTAGGTGATGAAATATTAGTCAGAAAAACAAAAAAGAGAGGTGTTGTAATAACAAAAATTACTGGACAAAAACTTAGTAAAGATATAAGATTGAATGTTGCTGGTGTTTCTGCTAGTGCCCTTCTAAATGAAACTGAAGTTGATTGTGGTTTTGAAATTGAAATCCATAAAGGAATAAAGCCCGGTAGTGGAATTGGAAGTAGTGCAGCAAGCTCAGCAGGTAGTGTTTTTGCAATTAATCAATTAATTGGAAAACCGTATTCAAACAAAGAATTAGTCAAATTTGCAATGGAAGGTGAAAAAGCAGCATCTGGATCTTTGCACGCTGATAATGTTGCCGCAGTACTGTTAGGCGGGTTTACTTTTGTAAGAAATAGCTCGAAAAATGATTATTTTAAATTAAACTCACCAATCGAATTAGCATTTACAATAATTCATCCTCAAATAGAAATTAAAACATCTGATTCAAGAGCAATTGTAAAAAAACATGTAAGTCTTCAGGAAATGACCGAACAATCAGCTAATATCGGTTCATTCGTAACAGGACTTTATACTGAAGATTATGAACTAATCGGAAGATCAATAGAGGATAATGTTATTGAACCGTTAAGATCAATTTTAATTCCCAAATTTAATGAATTAAAAAAAACCAGCTTATATAATGGTGCTTTAGGATGTGGTATTTCTGGCTCAGGACCCTCTGTGTTCGCTATTTCCAAAGGAGCTAGTACAGCAAAAAAAGTCGGAGTATCTATGGGAAAAATATATAATGAATTAGATTTAGAGTATGATATTCATATTTCTTACGTCAATGATATTGGAATCAAAATATTAGAATTTAAATAGTATGTTTTACAGAAGTTTAAAATCAAGTTCAAAATTGGTGAATTTTGAAGAAGCAGTCAAAAAAGGACTAGCAGAAGATGGAGGATTGTTTTTTCCTAAAAAAATTAAAAAATTAAAGAAAGAATTTATAGAAAATTTAGAAAATTTTTCAAACATTGATATTGCATATGAGGTCATTAAGCAATTTATTGGTGATGAAATCAATGAAAATGATTTAAAAAATATCATAACAAACACAATTGACTTTGATTTTCCTCTTATAGATATTGAAAAAAATGTAAAATCTTTAGAACTTTTTCATGGACCTACTCTAGCATTTAAAGACGTTGGAGCAAGATTTATGGCAAATTGCCTTGGATACTTTAATAAAAAAAGTAATAAAATAAATACAGTTCTTGTTGCAACGTCTGGTGATACTGGTGCCGCTGTTGCCAATGGTTTTCTTGATGTAAAGGGAACTAATGTTGTTATTCTATATCCAAAAAATATGGTTAGTGAAGTACAAGAAAAACAACTAACTACAAATAAAAAAAATATAACTGCATTTAGGGTTGATGGTACTTTTGACGACTGTCAACAGATGGTGAAAAAAGCTTTTACAGATAAGGAATTGAATAATGAATTAAATTTAACTTCTGCCAACTCAATTAATGTAGCTAGGTGGCTTCCTCAGATGTTTTATTATTTTTTTGCAATCAAACAATTGAAAATAAATAATAAAAAAATAGTGTTTAGTGTACCAAGTGGTAATTTTGGAAATATATGTGCCGGTGCAATTGCAATGAAATTAGGATTACCAATAGATCAATTTGTTGCTAGTACAAATTCAAATGATACAATTCCTAGATATTTAAATTCTAAAAACTACAACCCAAAAAAAACTATTCCTACTATTTCTAATGCAATGGATGTATCAAATCCTAGTAATTTCATAAGAATAGAAGAAATATTTCAAGACTTTAATGAATTAAAAAATTGTTTTTCATCATACAGTTTTCGTGATGACAAAACTTTAAAAGCAGTTAAAAGTGTATACAAAAACTCTAATTATATATTAGACCCTCATGGAGCAGTTGGTTATCTTGGTTTAAAAAAGTTTTTAGCTAATAACTCTGATTTTATTGGTATTTTTTTAGAAACTGCTCACCCAATAAAATTTTCAAATCATATTGAAAATGAATTAAAATTAAAATTAAAAATTCCTCAGTCAATAAATAAAATTCTAAAAAAAGAAAAAATATTTACTGATTTATCAAGTTATAATGAATTTAAAAATCTAATGTTAAATTTTGGGTAAGACAAAATCAGTTAGCGGACTTGATTTTTTCATTAATTTCTCAATTTCATCTGATTTACGTGGCGCATCAACTGATAAATTTACAGGCCCATTATCTGTAATTAAAACAGTATCTTCAATTCTTACAGCAATACCCCACCATTTAGGATCACAGTCACTTTTGTCTTGAACGTATATTCCCGGTTCTACAGTAATTATAGAGTTGGCTCTGTATGGACCAGTTGTACCAGGATCATGAACATCTAAGCCCACATAATGAGAAGTTCCGTGAGGAAAAAATTTTCTATAATCTTTTGGATCATTTATAATTCCTAAATCTAATAATCCTTGTTTGATTACTTCAACAGCAGCATTGTGTGGAGCCCTAAAATCTGCACCTATAACAGCTGCTTTTATTCCGGCTTCTTGAGCATCATACACTATATCATAAATTGCTTTTTGCTCCTTAGAAAATGAACCGTTAGCAGGAATAGTTCTTGTAACATCTGCTGTATATCCATGATATTCAGCCCCTAAGTCCATAAGGACTAAATCATTTCCGACATTAAGTTTAGTATTTTCTATGTAATGCAAAATACATCCATTATGACCTCCTCCAACAATTGAAGGATATCCTTCGTATTCAACATTATATTTTTTATATACAAATTCATGAATACCCTGAATTTCCATCTCAGACAGACTAGGATTCATTGCCTTCATAACTTCAACTTGACCAATAGCAGATATTTTAGCTGCCTTCGACATTAGAACAAGTTCTTCTTCAGTTTTAATTTCTCTTAATTGTCTCATTATCTCAGACAATGCAATGGCATCTAAATTGCTTTCAGCAGCCTTTATTGATATTTTTTGTTTTATTTCTAAAAGCATTTCTTGATTTGATGCTAACTGAAATTCGTTTAACAATTTATCATCCTTTAAAGAAGGTTTAGATCTTAAATTACTTTTTAAGACTTGTGCAACATTGGCAGAGTTTTCATTTGGAGCTAAGCTAATAACATCGTAAAATTTTTCTTTTTCAGGGTTAAAATCAATTGGATAGTTTGACATTTTTTTAAATTTATCTATCAGTGAAAAAAGGTCATTACTATTTCCTTTATTATCTCTTACATCATTTTTAAAATCAAAAAACAAAACACTATCAAAACTTGATAAATCAGGTGATATTTCGGTGAATTTATCAGTTGTATAAGCTAAATCAAAACCTAACTTAGATTTAACTCCTTCTGCTCCAAGTCTTTTTCCGTTCCACATTTCTCTAAGTTGATCTCTTTCTTGAACAAAAATAAGTTCATTATAGATGTTTGTATTATTATTTTGATCCTCTGAAAAAATAAGAAGAACAGAATTAGGCTCTCTTAACCCAGTTAGATAATAAAAATTAGGATCTTGATGGTAATGATAATCTACATCATTAGCGCGATTTCTAACTGGGTTGGCAAAAAAAACAGCCACACTGTTACTTGGCATTAGACTTCGAACATTTTCACGTCTATCTTCATGAAACTCTAAACTTAAATAATCTTGAGGTTCAGATTGAGAATAGATTAGTGAAAAAGTAAATAAGAAAGTAATACTAAAGTGAAGTTTGTTTTTCATTAGATTTTTTTAGATTTTATATTTTTTTTCAATGTAATAATTATTATCAATTTCAATAGATCCTTTTAGCTTTTTAGATTTCCATTTTTGAGTTGGATATATTCTTGTTTTATTTTGACTTCCTGCAATATGATCGGTAACAATTATATCGATTGGCATATTAAAACCTTCAACAACATTATTCCATCTAAAAGACATTTTACCATCAATCAAATTATGCTCTAAAACAGGAATCCTTATATCTCTTAAATATTGATTAAAAAATGGTTTTAAATTTATTTTCATTTTTTCAGAAATATAATTTTCAATTTCATAAGTTGTAACAGTTTTGTGGTAAAAATCTTTATTTAATCCTCTCAAAACATTTCTCCACACTTTGTCGTTGCCAGCTACTTGTCTAAGTGTGTGTAAAAGATTTGCACCCTTTGAGTACATATCACCCGAACCACCTTTATTAACATTATATGGACCAATTATTGGTTTTTTGTTTCCAATTCCTCTTCGAGTTCCTATGACATACTCAGATGACGCTTTTTTACCGAAATGATAGTCTACAAAAAGATTTTCTGAATATGTAGTAAACCCTTCGTGAACCCACATATCAGCGATGTCCTTATAAGTAATATTATTAGCAAACCACTCATGACCTGTCTCATGTATGATTATATAATCAAATTTTAGTCCCCATCCAGTTCCAGACAAATCACGACCTAAATATCCTTTTCTATATTTATTCCCATAAGTTACCGAACTTTGATGCTCCATACCAAGATAAGGGGCTTCTACTAATTTAAAACTGTCTTCATAAAAAGGATATGGACCAAACCAATATTCAAAAGCTTGCATAGTTTTAATTGCATCTACAAAATGAACTTTTGCTTTTTCTAAATTATAGCTCAAAACATAATAATCCATATCTAGATCTCCCTTTTCTCCCTTATATATTTCTGAAAAATTAACATAATCACCAATATTAATATTTACTCCATAATTATTTATTGGATTTACTACTTCCCAATGAAATGTAGTTGAATCTGACATTTCATCAATCTTAACTAGTCTTCCGTTTGAAACATTTGTAAGTCCTTTAGGAACATTAACACTCATTAACATACTTTCAGGTTCATCGTACATGTGATCTTTGTTAGGCCACCAAACACTAGCTCCTAAGCCCTGACATGAAGATGCTATAAAATGATTTCCGTTTTTATCTTTTTCCCATGAGATACCTCCATCCCAAGGGGCTCTTACCGCAACTCTAGGATTACCTTCATAATAAACTATTAACTCTTCTTTCGAGCCTACATTTTGTTTCTTCTTAAGCTTTATGAAATGTGCATTACCATCATGTATAATTTCTAACTCAGAATTATCTTGAATAGCCTTAGTTAGTATAAGTGGTGTCTGAAGATCAATTTGCATTAAATCATGTGATTTAAGTACTGTGTAAGAAATCTTGTTGGAACCTGAAATGAATTTTTCTTCTGGTTTAACGCTTATATCAAGATGATAGCGGTTAAGATCCCACCAAGACCTTTCCTTCGTAATAGATCCACGCAACGTATCTTGTCTACTAAATTCAGTTTTATCATCCATTATACCTTGAGAGAATAATATCACAGGAGTTAATAATAAAAGAATTAATATTTTTTTCATGTTAATATGTGTTTTATTTTTTGTAAGGTAAAAAAAATGCCCGAAATTTGTATCATAAAATAAATTATGAAAAAAACTTCTCTATTTGATATCCATGTAAAATCCAATGCTAAAATGGTCCCTTTTGCAGGATTTAATATGCCGGTACAATTTGAAGGGGTTAATGCTGAACATCTTCAGGTTAGAAATTCTGTTGGGATATTTGATGTTTCCCATATGGGTGAGTTTTTAGTTGAGGGAGAAAATGCTACTAGTTTTTTAAATTACATATGTTCAAACGATATTCTATTAATGTCTGATGGGAAAGCTCAGTATAATTGTATAACCAATCCTAATGGAGGTGTAATTGATGATTCAATAGTTTATAAGTTTAGCTCTAATAACTATATGATTGTAGTGAATGCTTCTAACATAGAAAAAGATTGGAATTGGATTAATAAACAAAATATAAATTTCAACAACAAACTAACCAATATTTCAGACAATACATCTTTACTAGCTGTTCAAGGTCCCAAAGCAAATGAAGTCATTCAAAAATTAGTTGATTTTGATTTAAGTCAATTAAAAAGTTATTCATTTATTAAAAATGATATAAAAGAGATTAAAAAAGTCATTATTTCAACTACTGGCTATACTGGTTCTGGTGGAGTTGAATTGTATGTAAATAATATTGATGCGATAAAACTATATAATTTATTAATTGAAACTGGTGAATATTTGGGTATTAAACCTATTGGATTAGCAGCAAGAGATACTTTGAGGCTTGAAATGGGCTATTGTTTATATGGAAATGATATTGACGATACAATTAGTCCAATAGAAGCTGGATTAAAATGGGCAACAAAAATAAATAAAGATTTCATTGGTAAAAAACATATTTTAAATTCAATTAAAAATGGAATTGAAAAAAAAATAATTGGTTTTGTGTTAAATGAAAGAGGGATCCCAAGAAAAGGCTATAAAATATTTGACTCTAAACAAAATGAGATTGGAGTAGTTACATCTGGAACAATGTCACCAGTTTTAAAAAAAGGAATTGGAATGGGCTATGTGAAATTTTCTAGTGCAAAGCTAGGGTCTCAAATATTAATTCAAATTAGAAATAAATATGTCAAATCAGAAATCGTTAAACCTCCTTTTATAAAATAAATGATTAGAGTTTTAATTTTCGGGGGGAGCAGCTCAGTTGGGACTGCAATTTTCAAAGAATTAAACCCTTTTTATGATTTGCATGCTACTTACTATAAACAAACTAAATTTAACCGTAACAAAAGGTACAAATATTATGACCTTGAAACGGATCCTACTTCAATTTTAACTCAATTAAATCCGAATATAATTATATCTGGATTAAAAGGTGATTTTAATTTACAAGTCAAATATTATGATAAAATCATAAAGTACTGTGAAAGGGTTGGATCTAAATTAATGTTTATATCTTCTTCAAGTGTATTCGATTCTTTTATAAATTATCCATCATTTGAGGAAGATAAAACTTTTTCTCAAAGTATATATGGAAGATTTAATATTCATATTGAAAACAAATTATTTAGAATGAAAAATTCAAATTGGACAATTAATAGATCCGCTATGATTTACAGTTTGAAATCGAAAAGATTAAACCAAATTAAAAAAAGTATAGTCAAATCTAATCCAATAGAAATATTTCCAAATTTAATTATCAATATCAATTCAGAAAATTTATTAGCAAAACATTTACATTATATAATTAGCAGGAATCTATGTGGAATATTTCACCATGGAAGCAAAGATTTAATAAACCACGAAGAGCTCATAAAAAATATTGTTGAAAAATTAAATTTGAAAAAAATTAATTACAAATATGTTTATACAACTAACAACAATAGATATCTTTCATTATTATCAAACAAAAATTTATTTCCCAAACATCTTAACTTTACTTTTGATTCAATTTTGAAAAAAATTCAATAAAATCATTTTATTAACTTTAGTAATAAATTATATTTGAATTTATGGGAAGAGCATTTGAATTTAGAAAAGCAAGAAAAATGAAAAGGTGGTCAGCAATGGCTAAAACTTTTACCAGAATAGGAAAAGATATTGTGATGGCCGTGAAAGATGGAGGATCCTCAATTGAGACTAATTCTAAGCTTAGAGCTGTTATTCAAAATGCTAAGGCGGCTAACATGCCAAAAGATAATATTGAAAGAGCTATAAAAAGAGCTTCTGATAAATCTATTGGTGATTTTAAAGAAATTTTATTTGAAGGATATGGTCCATCTGGAATAGCAATTATTGTTGAAACAGCTAGTGATAACAATAATAGAACTGTTGCTAATGTTAGAAGTTATTTTAATAAATATGGTGGCAATTTAGGTACCGCAGGATCTGTAGAGTTTATGTTTGATAGAGTTTGTAATTTTACAATAAAAACTGATGTTGATTTAGAAGAATTGGAATTAGATTTTATTGATTTTGGAGTTGACGAAGTCATGAAAGATGATGATGGTGATGTAGTGCTTTACTCCTCTTTTGAAAATTATGGTTCAATTCAAAAAGAAATTGAAAGTAGAAATATTGAAATAATATCATCTGAGTTTGAAAGAATCCCTAAACAAATGAAAGAACTTAATGAAGAACTAAAAAAAGAGGTCAATATATTAATTGAAAAAATTGAGGAAGATGATGATGTGCAAACTGTTTTTCACAACATGAACTTGAACTAAGAATAACCGGGAACTTTACCCTTAATTCCTTTGTAAAACACTCTTAAGCAAGCTATATCCTTATCAATATCACCAGTGATTATAAAAGGTTTAGAAATTATAATTTGTTTGTTTTCAAAATCTAAAGCGACACTATAAATAGGTACATTAGCTTTTTTGGCAATATAATAAAATCCGGTTTTCCAATTATCAACTTTTTTTCTAGTTCCCTCTGGCGATAAAGCGAGAATAAATGATTCGTTTTGACTAAATAAGTCAGCTATTGAATCAACACTATTTGAACTGCTATTTCTATTTACAGGCATTCCTCCTAACCAATTCATTATATATTTTAGAGGAAACTTAAAAAGTTCTTTTTTACCAATAAATCTCACGTTTTTATTTTCGAATAAACTTCTTGCAAAAATTGCAAGAAAAAAATCAGACCAATGTGTATGAGGAGCCGCTATAATTATACATTTTTTAACAAAATCAGTGTCTCCAACAATATTCCATTTAAGAACATTATAAAAAATATATTCTCTTATTTTTTTCATTTAAACAAACTCCTTGCTTTAATTAAGTCTTCCATAGTATCGATGCCAATTCCATCAAAATCAGAAATTACCATTTTAATTTTTTTTCCACTCTCTAAGTACCTTAATTGTTCTAGTTTTTCAATTAACTCAAGTTTTGTTGGCTTTGAATTATAAAAATCAACCAAACTTTTTTTTCTAAATCCATAAATTCCAATATGTTTAAAATAATTGAGTTTAGGGTTAGATGCACTATTAAAAGGAATTGGA
Organism: Cryomorphaceae bacterium BACL29 MAG-121220-bin8; assembly: GCA_905182765.1. Classification (GTDB taxonomy): domain Bacteria; phylum Bacteroidota; class Bacteroidia; order Flavobacteriales; family Flavobacteriaceae; genus MAG-121220-bin8. Next base: position 28,670 of record CAJJCV010000017.1, read on the forward strand.
GATCTCGAAAAATATATAGCAAAATCATCTGAGTCAGTTACAACTTTAACATTATTAGGATTTTCAACCTCTTCCCTATTAGAAATAACTTTCATTAAAGACACTAAATCGATTTTCTTATACTTATCTAGTTTAAAAGTGTTAACTAGTTTCTGTAAACTTTTTTTATCAATTAAAGGTTCATCTCCTTGTACATTAACAATGATATCAACTTCCATGTCTTTTGCAAATTCAGCTATCCTATCAGAACCTGAGACGTGATTTTCTTTACTAAATAAAATATTTTTGTGATGTTTTATTAAATAATTATAAATCTCTTTTGAATCCGTTACAACGTAGACTTCATCAAATAAATTTGTTTTAATTGTGTTTAATAGAGTAGATAGTATTACAGGACTTCCGTTAAGATCCATCATAAGCTTCCCAGGTAGTCTTGTGGAATCTAATCTTGCAGGAATCATTGCTATAATCTTCAATTGTAAACTTTTAAATCAAAAATACACTTAAATTTTAAAAACCTATTAAATATAATCTCTTTTCAGCTCTAGTTACGGCTGTATATAGCCACCTTAAATAATCCATATCAACACCGTCTTTTAAGTATGGTTTTTCTATAAAAACTGTTGGCCATTGACCGCCCTGAGCTTTATGACAAGTTAAAGCGTAAGAAAATTTAACATTTAAAGCATTAAAAAAAGGATTTTCTTTTGTTTTAATAAATCGTTTATATTTTGATTTAAGATTAACATAATCTTTTTGGACTTCGTTATATAATTTATTTGATTGATCATATGAGAGTGCTGGTAAATCTGAATTTAACGTATCCAATAGAATAACTGTTTCTAAAATCGGTTCATCTGCGTAGTCAACTAATTTAACTTTTACTTCAGCAAATTTGAATCCATACAATTCTTTAATTGAAAAAATTTCTAAAATTTGAATTATATCACCATTTGCTAAAAAAGAAATATTTAATTTTTCAGAGGACCAGAAGTAATTGTTTTTAGTTATTATTAGTAAATCTCCAGCAGAAATTGAATTTTCATTAAATAGTATAGATTTTCTAATTTGTTGATTGTATAAATTTGCCCTTTTATTAGATCTAACTATTATCATCGTCTTTTCTGACCCATTCTCATTGTAAGATGACTCTATTTTTTCTTGAATTTCAAATCCGTCATTTAAAATTTCCACATCAGGATATAACTGAAAATCAAAAGAAAATATCTCATTTAAAATATTATTTCTTATTGTAGTAGCATTAATTAAAATTCCAGATGATTCAGATTGACGAACAACATTACTTAGAGTAAACTCCATAGATTTAAAGCCGTAAAACTCTTTAATTAAATCAGAGTTTAAAGCTGGACTAACAGTTTGTTTTACAGGGGGAAGTTGAGCTGTGTCACCAAGAAAAATTAATTTTGAATTAGTTTTAAAATCTACATATTTAAATATATCTGTTAATAGAGATTTTGATTTAAATAAATCGGAAGAAGTAGAAGAATCCGAAATCATAGATGCTTCATCAACTATAAATAAAGTGTTTTTTATTTTATTAATTTTTAATTTAGTTTCAAATTTTCCAAATTTATCAACTGAGGAAAAATATATTTTCTTATGGACAGTAAATGATTTTTTTTTTGAGTAGTTAGATAGAACCTTAGCTGCCCTTCCAGTTGGTGCCATTAAACAAATATTATATTTCAAAAACTTAACATTATCAACTAAAGTTTTCATTAATGTAGTTTTTCCTGTTCCAGCATATCCTTTTAGGATGAATAACCCAATATCATTATTTGATATAAGAAACTTGCTTAACTCACCAATTGCAGCAATTTGATCTTCTGTTGGCGAAAATGAAAATTTATTAATTAAGAGTTGAGAAAAGTCTTTAAAATCCATTGTAAATTAGAGAATGTAATGTATTTGGTGGGTTTAAAAAAAAATGTAGTTTTGTTAAATATAATTAATTAAACAATGGAATTCATATCAAAATATAAGAGATATATAGAAACTGTACTATGGGGCTTAATAATACTTTTTGCTTACCAGGTATTTAACTCTGTTAACGCTCCTATAAAATTTAATCAGGTCAAAAACGAGAGATACCTTAAAGTTATAGATAAGCTTAAGGATATTAGAAATGCACAAATAGCGTATAAAAGTGTTAATGGTGTGTATTCTGACAGTTTTGAAGGTTTAATAAAATTCATCGATACAGCTCAATATACACTTATTCAAAAAAGAGATTCCAGTTATATGAAATATGACAGAGTTTACAGAATTGACATGCTACAAGAAGTTGTTGTTATTGATACACTTGGATTTGCATCAGTAAAAGATTCATTGTTTGGCAATTCTGACAGATATAAATCAATGGCTGAAGTTCCAATTGATGGTGTGGATCAAATGTTTGGAATAAAAGCAGATATAATTGATAAAAACGGTTATAATGTTCCTGTTTTTGAAGTTAGAGTTTCTAAAGATGCTATTTTATATGATCAAAACAAGGATCTATTAAAGCAAGAAAAAGCTCTAATGTCAGTAGATGGTGTTAATGGCCCTGATCTTGTATTAGGATCTATGACTGAGGTAAGCACCAATGGAAATTGGCCAACAACCTATGATGCAATCGCAAGAAATTAATAAATTAGAAAAAAGTTTATCTCTTTTAATAATCATTAGTTCAAAAGAACTGAAAGTTTTATTAAGAAATTCTATTGATTCTAAAATTATAAATCAAAGTAATTCCGTTTACTCTGGTAAAATCAATATCAATAAAATTTTATCAGAATTAAAAAATAAGTTAAATGAGTTTGATTTATTAAATATTATAAAAGTTAAATTAATATTAAATAACAAACTGTCTGTTCTTGTTCCAAAAGATTTTTTTAATGAAGAAAGTTGTTTAGACTACCTTAAGTTCAACTCAAGATTACTTAAAAACGATACTGCATCTTTTGATTACATCGAGGAATTAGAAGCTCATAATGTATTCATAACTTATGGGAATATCACAAATTATTTAATTGAAAAGTTCGGCTCATTTGAATACTATCACTACTCTACAGTATTATTAAAAAAATTATACTCTGATAATCCTAAGGATAAAATAGCAAGAATTTATGTAAACATTAATAAAAGCTATTTGAATATAATTGTATTTAAAGGAAAAGAATTAAATTATTACAACACTTTTGATTATGAATCTAAAGATGATATTTTATATTTCATTTTATTTGTAATAGAGCAAAATAAACTAATTAATAATGAAACTAAAATGAAATTAATTGGTGAAGAGAAAATAATAAAAAATTATTACAATTATTTATCGAAGTTTATTAAGAATTTAGAAATGAAGAATACGGAGTATGACATAGAGAATATTGTGATATGAGAATAATTTCTGGAAAAAACAGAGGTAAAAAAATTATAATTCCCAAAAACCTCCCTGTTAGACCTACCACAGATCAATCAAAAGAGGCGATTTTTAACATACTTAACAACAGTTATTACTTTGAAGACTTAAATGTTCTTGATTTATTCTCAGGAAGCGGCAATATAAGCTATGAATTCGCTTCTAGAGGAGTTAAAAATATTAGATGTGTGGACAACAATTCAAACTGTACTATGTTTATTAATAAGGTTTCAAATGAATTAAATTTTAATTTAAAAGTGACAAAAAATAGCACATTAAAATATTTAACGAATTGTTTAGAACAATTTGATATTATATTTTTTGACCCTCCATATGTTTTTAAAATTGATGAATATTTTAAAATAATTAATTTAATTTTTGAACTAAATCTTTTAAAAAAAGATGGTGTAATAATTGCAGAACATTCAAAAAAATTAAAGTTAAACGAACATGATAATTTTAATAAATCCAAAGATTATGGAGGATGTTCTTTTAGTTTTTTTATAAATTAAAATCTTATTTCTCAGCATTTTAAGTCATTAAATCTATACTAAAACTTTATATTTTTAAAAATGAGCTAATTGGCTTGTGATCAGAAAATCTAACTTTATGAATTTTATATGAATTCACTTTAATTAACTTAGAATAAAAAATATAATCAATCCTTATTGGTAAAAAACTAAATCCATATGTAGCGCCAAAATCAAAATTATTTTGACTGTAAGAATCACTATATAGGTTGTTGATTTCGTTATAAACAAAAGAGTCCGGGGTGTTATTCAAATCAATTGCCAAAATTAAAGAATATGGTGATTTTTTCATATGATCAATTAATGCCAAACACTCTTTATTTTGAATTTCATACACTAATTTCGTTTTACCTATTACGTTATTAAAAGTTTCTTTATTGGGTTTAAAAGACAAGGGATTAAGATTATATGACTTAAAATGTGAGTTGTACAATCTTAAAGTATCGTTTTGCTTTATAAAATCTACATAAATAGCAATTATTCGACCATCATCTGAAACCACCTCTCCCTTGTTAATCAATTTTCTGTTTCCAAATATTGCTAAACCAACATTTCCATCGTTTAATCCAAAATGGCTAGAACTGAAACCACTCATTAAACCTCTATAGTCATTATGAAATTCTTGAATCGCAATAAACTCTGGATTTTTTTCATTTATAAATAACTTTATTTTATCCCTTAAAAAACTATCTTCTATCCAATTGTAATGATTAAATAGTCTAACGTTATAACTCATAACATGCAAGCCCTCAAGTTTATTAACTAGTACATCGTTTTCAAAAAATGAAATGGGCTTTTCTATATAGATTAAAAGAACTAGAAAAGAATAAACAAACCTTAGATCAAGCTTAATAATCCAATAAATAAAAAACAAAAAATTAATACAAAGAAGTACTGGTAAAAAAATTATTAAAACGGAAATCGAAGATAAAACAACTACATGATAATTTGTAAGTAAAAAACACAAACCTATTGCTAGTAGAACTGTAATATTTAATAAAAATATAATTTGACTGAAAAACGTATTGTTTTTTTTAAAAATCACGATTTACCTGCCTTAAATAAAGTTTCTTTCTCTTCCTTAGTCAAACTGTCGTAGCCTGATTTACTAATTTTATCCAATATTAAGTCAATTTTTTTTTGACCTATAACATCCGCTCTCGATTTAGAAGTTTTTTTTCTGGTATTTCTCTTTTTAAATTTTTCTTTTCGCTTAAAAATATAATTATATAAATAAATAATCCAACTACCATATTCTTCTCCTTGAATCATTTTTTTATGATACAAATAACCTAGGAATGCTCCTCCTAAATGTGCTATATGTCCACCAGAATTTCCATTAGGAATCTGAATAATATCAAGAATAATTAAAAAAGATGCTAAATAAATAATTTTAATATTAAAGGTAAAGATCCTGAATCTATAACTCGGATCATAAGATGCTAAAAAAATAAAAACAGCCATAACGCCTGCCGAAGATCCAATCATTGAAGACTTTATGTTGTTAAAAGCTGGAAATAGATTGTAACTGATTAAATAGGCAATAGAGCCATATAATACACCTAAAATAAAGATTTTAATTAATCGTTCTTTGCCAAACAAGTTAAGCACTACTGAACCACTTAAATATAAAATAATCATATTTCCAAATAAATGCCATAAATCTGAGTGAAAAAAACCATAAGTAATTAATGACCAAGGCTTAGATAATAAGTCAATTAGATCTGGAGAAACATCAAATAAGCTTATAATAGAAAACTCACTTAAATTAAAAAGAAATAAAATTGTGTTTATTAAATATGGAATTACAAAAAAAACAATCATTATTAATATGATCTTCTGTAAAACATCTAAATTAATGAAGTTGTATTTTAACTTATCTATCAATCCCATCTATTTGAATTAAATTGATTTCTTTTCCAATACAATACCATTATTAAACCAATTAACGCACCACCAATATGAGCGAAATGCGCTATTGAGCCAATTGAAAAAGATGAAAGTCCAAAAAACAAATCAATTAGAATTAGTAAAGGAACAAAGTACTTGGCTTTTATAGGAATCGGAGGGAATAATAGCATAAGTTTAGAATTTGGAAAAGAAAAAGCAAAAGCAACAAGAACTCCATAAATAGCACCAGAAGCACCCACCATAACACTGTTAAAGGATGATACAGCCTGATTGTAATCGCTTTGACTCATATAGTTCAATAATAGATCAGGATCGCTTAAACTTAAGTTGTTTAATTCAATGACATCATATAGAGTTTGAACCTGGAAATTATAAACAAACATTTGTAACGCAGCTGCACCTAAACCAGCTGAAAAATAAAAGAACAAGAATTTTTGCTTTCCCCACATTTGCTCAAGTGGTGAACCGAACATCCAAAGCCCGAACATATTAAACAAAATATGCGATGGACTTCCGTGCATAAACATATGAGTTATAAGTTGAGAAATTAAAAATTTATCATTTTCAAAATAGTGTAGTCCTAAAATATCATAACTCAAGTCACCTAAAAATTGTGATCCAAAGTAAAAAATTATATTAATTATAATAAGCTGTTTAATTGTTTCAGGGACTGATCTCATGTTTTAAAATATTTTAATTATTTCTTCCAAAGAGATTAGTTTAAAAATCAACTTGCCAAAAGGAGAAACATTAGGATCCTTACATGCAAACAAGTCATTTACTAAAGATTCCTGTAATTTTACATTAATAGTTTCATTTGATGAAATCGATGAATATTTCGATAAAAGCTTAGCGATCAGGTCATTCAAAGTATGTGTAGCATTATCTTGACCATAATCTTTATTTCTTAAAAATTCCTGAAATAACTCAAGAATATGACTTTGATTTAAAAAAGGATGAATTCCAGAAATTTCAATAACCTCTTCTCCAAATGAATTAAATTTAAAACCCAAATGAATCAATGGAGCCTCTATCAATTTAAGCATTCTAATTTCTTCTGAATTAAAATCTAATTTAATAGGAAATAATAAAGTTTGAATTGGATTAACTTTATTAGAAAGTTCTTTTAAAAAATTTTCATATAAAATACGCTGATGAGCTCTTTTTTGATCAATAATTATAATACCTGAACTAGTTTTTGTTATGATATATTTAGATTTTAACTGAAAAGCAGGAAAACTATTAGTTTTTAAAAGCTCAAGCTCATTATTGATTTGATCTTGGTTATTTGACTCATCAAGATTTTTTAAATCAAAATCCTTGGTCTTTACAAGAACAGGCTTAGTTAAGTTTTCAAAAGGATTAAAAGCCTGGTTATAATCAACCTTTGGAATCGATACCTCTTTATTCTTGTACGAATAAGGTGTGTTTAAATTAATATTATTATCAAAATCGATTGTAGGGGTTATGTTAAACTGACCCAAACTATGTTTAATTGAAGATTTTAAAATTGCATAAATAGACTGATCATTATCAAACTTTATTTCAGTTTTATTAGGGTGAATATTAACGTCAATCGAGTTTAAAGGAACTTTAATTCTTAAGAAGTAAGATGGATACAAATTATCTTGTATCAATCCTTCGTACGCTGTTTTAACAGCATGATTTAAATGACTATTTCTAATATACCTATTATTGACAAAGAAAAATTGTGTTGATCTTGTTTTTCTAGAGAATTCAGGCTTAAAAACAAATCCACTAATTTTCGCTATTTCAGTTTCTTCATTTATCGGAATCAATTTCTGTTTCGACGATTTACCAAAAATCCTTATGATTCTTTCTTTGAAAATTGACTTGGAAAGATTAAAAATCTCATTATTATTATTTGTAAAAATAAAATTAACATCATGATTAATTAATGCTACTCTGTGGAATTCATCAATAATATGTTTTAATTCCACATTATCAGATTTCAAAAAATTTCTTCTTGCTGGAATATTAAAAAAAAGGTTTTTTACTGAAATAGAAGTTCCTTTTGATGAAACAACTTCAATTAGTGATTTTTCTTCTCCACTATTTAGTTTAATTTCAAAACCAAGTGAATTACTGGAGCCTTGGTTAGAAACAATACTCATGTGTGAAACTGAAGCAATGCTTGAAAGAGCCTCTCCCCTAAAACCCATTGTTTTAAGAGAAAACAAATCTATTGAGTTACGTATTTTTGAAGTTGTATGTCTGAAAAAACATTTTCTTAAATCTTCTTTATTCATTCCAACCCCATCATCAATCACTTGAATAAGAGTTTTTCCAGCGTCTTTTATTATTAGTTTAATAGTTTTAGCTCCACTGTCAATAGAATTTTCAAGAAGTTCCTTTACAACCGAAGAAGGTCTTTGAACCACTTCACCAGCAGCAATTTGGTTAGCTACGCTATCCGGAAGTAATTTAATTATACTCATAGATTATTATTGGTAAAATATAGAAAGATCAAAGTCTATTATATAAAGAAATACAAAAACTAAAAACATAACAATAAAAATCAAAGTTTTAGAAATATTACTATTAGTTGAATTTCTATACATCAACCTATCTTCACCCCATTTAGATGAAACATCATAAGAACTTCTATTTCTATTTTGTTTTTGGTAGATCGAATCAAACTCATAAATATTGTTACAAGATTTATCTTTTAGATATCTCGTCTTATAATTAAATTTTTTGTTTTTATTGAGATTGAATAAATTTACTTTCAATTTATAATGTTTTAAATCAAATGTACAAAATTGAGAATAAATTTTAATCAATTCATCTCATTCTAATTCATATATTTGAGTTAATGAAATTTGAAAAAATTAAAAAACTTAAAGAGTTAATCAATGACAGTGAAAATATTGTTATTATTCCTCACACAAGTCCTGATGGAGATGCGATTGGAAGCTGTTTAGCTTTGTTTAACATGCTTAATTCAGTCAATAAGACGTGTTATGTAATTAGTCCAAATAAAGCGCCAGATTTTTTAAACTGGACGCCTGGTTACAACAATATAATTTATTATGATAGTGATGAAGAAAAATGTAGGGAATCGCTATTAAATTCCGATTTAATTTTCACTTTAGATTTTAATGATCTTAATAGAATTGGAGAACTCAATGAATTTGTAAAGAAATCAGGATCTAAAATAGTTATGATTGATCACCATCAGAATCCAAAAGATTATGCAGATTTGGTTTTTTCTGAACCCGAAACAGGTTCAACGTGCGAACTGCTCTACGAAATATTTGAATCCATTGGTTTTGAAGATAAATTAAACAAAGACATATCATCATGCCTTTACCTAGGTATTATGACTGATACAGGATCTTTTCAATTTCCATCTGTTACATCAAGAACTCATGAGATAATTTCTAATTTATTTAATAAAAAAATTGATCACAATCTAATTTATAACAAGGTATACAATGATTCCTCTGTGAGTAGGCTAAAAATTTTAGGTGCTGCTTTGAATAGCTTAACTCATATTGAAGAATTAAATACTGTTTACATGTCACTAAATAGAGATGAACTAGAAAGGTTTAATTATAAAAAAGGTGATTCTGAAGGTATTGTAAATTATGGGCTTTCTCTTGAAGGAGTAGTCTTTTGTGCTATCTTTATAGAAGATGTAAATAATATTAATAATGTAAAAATATCACTCAGATCAATAGGAACTTTTCCATGTAATGAATATGCTGGTAAAAATTTTTCAGGTGGAGGACACATTAATGCATCCGGAGGAAGATTTGAAGGAAATACTAAAAATGCAATTGAAAAATTTTTAAAAACACTACCTAAATACAAAGAAAAATTAATTTAAAGAAATGAAAAAAAATATTTATTCAATAATTTTGTTATCTAGTTTGCTAATCTCATCATGCGTAAGTACTCATCCTGACTTGAATGATGGACTTTATGCTGATATTCAAACAAACAAAGGAGATATACTAATTAATCTTACATTTAAAGAAACACCTGTTACAGTTGCTAATTTTGTTTCACTAAGTGAAGGAAAAAACAAAGAAGTTAATTCCGAGTTTAAAGGTAAAAAGTACTATGATGGATTAATTTTTCATAGGGTTATTGAGAATTTCATGATACAAGGTGGTGATCCGTCTGGAACTGGTCGTGGAGGACCTGGTTACAACTTCAAAGATGAGTTTAACGAAAATCTAATTCATGATTCTGCTGGAATATTATCAATGGCAAACTCAGGGCCTAAAACTAACGGCAGTCAATTCTTTATCACTCATAAGGAAACTCCATGGCTGAACGGAAAACATACTGTTTTTGGAAAAGTCATTAAAGGAATAGAGACAGTGGATTTAATTGAACAAAATGATACAATAAAAAATGTTTCAATTATAAGAAAAGGTAGAGAAGCTAGAGCTTTTAACGCTTCTAAAATATTCTCAAATCATTTTGAAGATGATCGAATGATGGAGGAAAAAAAAATAGCATTAATTGAAGGCGTAAGAACAGGTAAAAAAACTGCACATGAATCTGAAAAGTCATATTCAAAGAAAACGAATACAGGATTAGAATACACTATAACTTATAAAGCAGATAGCTCAACAAAAGTTAATGATAGTAAAATCGTAATGACTCATTATGCAGTTTATTTCGAAAACGGTTCTCTATTAGATACTAGTATTTTAGAGATTGCGGAACAATATCAAACCGTAAATATTGTTAAAAAAAATCAAGGTGGTTATTCTCCAATTGAAGCTAAAATAGGGCCAGAAGATTCTATGATATCTGGTTTTAAAGAAGGGCTGAAACTTCTCAATGTTGGTGATAAAGCAACTCTTTTTCTACCATATTATCTTGCTTACGGTGAAATGGGTAGAAGCCCGCAAATACCACCTAAATCAAATCTGATTTTTGAAGTTGAAATTATTGAGTTGAAATAATTAATGAAATTTTTATCTATTTTATTTAGATTAAAATCATTTTTACTTTGTGTATTAGTTTTATTATCATTTCAATTTATAATACGACATCCTGATATTATTGAAAGTTATTATTCTAATTTAGTTTACAAGAATATTTCTTATTATATAATATTGTTTTTTAATGAATTCCAATTTTCTTTTGGAGATTTTTTATACATATTTATCCCAATAGTTTTTTTCTTTAAACTTAAAAACACTAACACTAGAAGAAAAAACTTAAAGATTTGCTTTCAATTTTTATTTGGAATTTATGTGATTTTTAATATTCAATGGGGACTTAATTACCATAGAATTTCACTAAAAGACAAACTAACAATTTCAAGAAATTACAGTCTAAATCAACTTAAAAACACTACACTTTATTTCATTAATAAAACCAATGATATTCATAGAAAAATTTCAGACAATGATTCAATTTCAGTGAAATTTGAGAATTATCTTTTTCTTGAATCTTTGCAGTCGATAAAAAACTCTAGTTATAACAAAAATCAAAAATTAAATCCAACTATAAAAAAATCTTTATTCAGTTTACCGCTTTCTTATATGGGTTTTAATGGATATATAAATCCTTTTACTCTAGAAGCTCATATCAACACTAATATTGCAAAATTAAATATACCCACTACAATTTGTCACGAAATCGCTCATCAACTAGGATATTCTGCTGAAAATGAAGCAAATTATATAAGTATTGAAGCTACTCTAAATTCTAAAAATGAGTACGTAAATTATAGTGGAAGTACATTTGCATTAAAATACTTGTTAAACGAAATGTATTTAAATGACAAAAAAACATATAATGAATTAATCAACAAAATTAATATAGGAGTGCTAAAGAATTATAAAGAAGTATCTGAAAATTGGAAAAGATATAAAAATCCCTTAGAGAAATACTTTAAAAAATCATATGATATTTATTTAAAAGCAAACAACCAAACTAAAGGAATAAAAACCTATAATTTGGTTGTTGATTTATTGGTTAATAAATATGTTAATTCAGAATTTTAGGAGCTCCTAATTGTTCTAACTCTTTACTTAAATTATTAACTGCTTTTATAAATTTTTCAACTCTTGGCGAAATATTATCCCATTGATTTTTTGCAATATTAAAACTATTCATATGGTGTTTAGTAGGACCATATGAATTGCCACTAATACTTCTTTTTGCTATAGAAATTCTTTCAGAAAAAAGAGGAATATCTTTTTCCATTATCTCTTTTTTTGATTTATTTCCGTAAATTAAAACATCAATTAAATTCATATTATCTTTTAGTTCGTTTAATTTATTTAATATATCGGAATCAATATTTTTTATATACCTTAAAGTATTATCGAAACTAGATTGTTTTTTCTTAGACTTAATGTAATTAGAGATCATAACAGATGACTCAATTTCAAATTTATTTAATTCTAATATGAATTCATCAATTTTAGAATTTAAAGGATTTTTTAATATATTTTCTCTAATTCTTTTAACATCAAATGCTTTACTCTTGGTTAATTCATTAACGCCACCCTGAACTAATTCTAAAAGGTGCACTGAGTATTTACCTGGTTTTACTGTAAGAGATAATCTAGACCATCTAGAATTTAAATCCAGTATTGTTGGTAATGGTTTCGAAAGATTCCATGAAACTCTATTTATACCTTTTTTAGTTGAACCATTAATTCGATCTACTAAACCTCCTTTATCATCTCTAATTTCCAATATTATTTTAGATTTAGTCTCGTTAATTTCCTTGTCCAATTCATCCCATCCTGCAAAAGGTATATCTTTATTTAGTTTGTCTAATTCTTTTTCTCTTTTAGATCTAACAGATTTTAAGGATTTGTATGAATCAGGTAAATTATAAGAAAATATAGCACCATAAGGTGGATTTTTAGATGTATAATAAGATGCTCCTTGACTTGAAGTTCCTGATCTAATCGGATTATATTGAAGTGCTTCTTTTACATCAAATAATACAACTTCATTACTATTTGATTTATTTAATTTTCTTAGAGAACTATAGTCATCTAATACATAAAATCCTCTACCAAACGTAGCCAAGACTAAATCATTTTCTCTTTTTTGAATTGCTATATCTCTTACAGAAATTGTAGGCAATCCATTTGAAAATTTAACCCAATTATCTCCCTGGTTATTTGAAAAATATAATCCATATTCAGTTGCTAAAAAAAGAAGGTTTGGATCAATATGATCCTGAACAATTCGCCATACAAAAGTGTCTTCTGGTAATCCATTCATAATAGGCTTCCATGACTTGCCTCCATTAGAAGTCTTGTATAGATAAGGACTATAATCACCAAACTTATGATTATCTAATGCTACGTATGCAACTTCATCGTTATGAAGGTCTGCTTTTATATCGTTAACAAATGAAGTATTAGGAACTCCAGAAAGCTCATCAACAGTCATAGACGTCCATTCTAAACCTCCATTTTTTGTTGTATGAATTAACCCGTCATCAGTTCCAGCATATAAAATATTCTCATTTAAAACAGATTCGCTCAATGAGGTTATTGTGTTATAAGTTGACATAGCATAAACATCCCAAGCCGAATCCCAACTTTGTTGTCTTCCCATTATTGGCAATGTTAATCTTTCTTCATTCTTTGTTAAATCTTTAGAAACTGGAGTCCAACTATCACCACGATCATCAGATTTCCAAACTCTTTGAGAACCAAAATATAAACGCTTAGGATCATGAGAACTTACCAGTATCGGAGAATCCCAATTAAATCTTTCGTAATCTTCGTTTAAACCAGAAAATGGCTTTATAAAAACTGCTTCACCTGTTGTTCTATCAACTCTGTGAAGATTCCCTTGCTGAGACTGTGCATAAACTATATTAGGATTTCCTGGCTCAGTTGCAGGTTGATGACCATCTCCTCCAAGAAGAACAAACCAATCGCTGTTTACAATTCCATTAGATCTAAATGTTCTGCTCGGTCCTCCCTGAGTATTATTATCTTGAGTTCCTCCATAAATATTGTAAAAGGGATAGGAATCATCTACAGCTAATTTATAAAATTGAGTCAAGGGAAGATTATTAACATATTTCCATGATTTAGTATCATCAAAAGATTCATAAATTCCACCGTCTGTTCCAACGAGTAAATAGTTAGGATCGTTTTTCTTAAATGTAATTGAATGATTATCAGAATGTTTATTTCTTTCATTCATTCTATAAAAAGTTTTTCCACCATCATCAGAAACTTGTACTCTTACATCCATTAAATATATTCGGTCGAAATGGTGAGGAGAGGCTACTAATTCTTGATAATAATGTGGCCCTGTAGCGCCAGAAACAGTGTCAGACATTTTATTCCAACTTTCACCTTTATTTGAAGATCTATACACAGCTCCTTTTCTACGCTCTAACTCTATTGCAGCATATAATACATCTGGATTTATTTCAGATATAGCCAAACCAATTTTACCCAGCTTTCCAATTGGTAAACCGGTTTTTAATTGTCTCCAGGAATCACCTCCATCTGTGCTTTTAAATAATTTAGTTCCTGGTCCTCCCCCAATATAAGCCGCAACATTTCTGTGTCTTTGCCATGTGGCAGCATACATAATATTTTCATCTCTAGGGTCTACAACTAAATCAGTTACTCCTGTCCACTCGTTTACACTCAAAACTAAGCTCCAACTGTCACCTCCATTGATAGATTTATAAAGTCCTCTATCACCACCACTAGACCAAAGCGGGCCTTGTGAGGCAACAAAAACAGTATTAGAATCATTTTTATTTACTATAATTTTTGAAATGTGCTCAGATTTACTTAAACCCTTATTTTTCCATGTTTTTCCACCATCTTTCGACTGAAATACTCCTTTTCCAATACCAACGTGTCTTCCTCCAACATTTTCTCCAGTACCCAACCATACCGTATTTGTATTGTTTGGGTCTATTGTAATACTTCCTGTTGAATAAAAAGACAGATCATCTGTAAGCGGTTGCCAAGTAGTTCCAGAATTAGATGTTTTCCAAACACCCCCCGAACCAACTGCCACATACCATTCATTTTCATTTTTAGGATTAATAGCTATGTCTGCAATTCTTCCAGACATAAATGCAGGGCCAATACTTCTAAATTTCAGTCCCGAATAGATAGAAGATTCATTTTTAGTGTTTTTTTTATTTTTTTGTGAAAATGAATTTGTCATTGAAAAAACAAAAATCAAAGACAGAGTAATTTTTAGGATTTCTTTCATAATCTAATTTTTTTACGATTAACTTAAATATAATTAATAATATCTATTTTTTCATTTTAAATTTGCTGAATGTCAAAAAACAAAATATTCCTTTCGGTTAAAATTTTTGATTTAGGATCAAAGGGACAAAGTATTGCTAAATCAGATGAAGGAATAGTTTTAATGGTGAAAAACGGGGTGCCTGGTGATATAGTAGATATAAAAACTTACAGGAAGAAAAAAAATTATTTTTTAGGAAATATTATAAAATATCACTCATATTCAAAAAACAGGATTGATCCAACATGTAAACATTTTGGTGTATGCGGAGGGTGTAAATTACAAAACATCTCATACGATACACAAACCAAGTTAAAAGAAGATAAAATCAAACATTCAATAACAAGAATCTTTAATGATGCTAAAATAAACTCTATAGTAAAATGCGATAATCAATTTTTTTATAGAAATAAACTTGAATTCTCTTTTACTGAAAACAAATGGTTAACAGAAGCTGAAATCAAAAATAGCGATGATAAAATTGATAGAAGAGGAATAGGTTTTCACAAAGCAGGGATGTGGGATAAAATAGTAGATGTTGAAAAGTGTCACCTTCAAAATGAACCATCAAATAAAATTAGGTTATCGATAAAACAATTTGCAATTGAAAATAACCTTTCTTTCTATAATACAAGATTAAGAAAAGGATTACTCAGAACTCTTACAATACGAAACACAAGTCTAAATCAATTTATGGTTTTAGTTCAGTTTTATGAAAATGATCAAAAAAATATAAATTTAGTGATGAATTTTTTAAAAAATTCGTTTACTGAGATTCACTCTCTGCTATACACAGTTAATGATAAAGAAAATGATAGTATATATGATAGAGATATAAAACTGTTTCATGGAAAAAACTATATAGAAGAAAAAATTAATTCATTGACATTCAAAATTTATCCTAAATCATTTTTTCAAACAAATATTCATCAAACTATAAAACTATATGAGCTAATATTAAAATATGCTGATATTAAAAAAAATGAAATTGTTTATGATCTTTATTCAGGGTTAGGGACAATCACTCAATTTGTTGCAAAAAATTCTAAAAAAGTTGTAGGAGTTGAAAGTGTGGAAGAAGCTGTAATTTCTGCAATAAATAGTGCGAAGGAAAATAAGATTGATAATGTAGTATTTGAATATGGTGATATGAAAAATGTTTTTACAAATGATTTTATTTTAAAACACGGAAAACCTGATGTGATTATTACAGACCCTCCTAGAGAAGGAATGCATAAAGATGTAATTAATGAGATTTTAAAATTAGATACTCAACGAATTGTTTATGTAAGCTGTAACCCATCTACTCAATGTCGAGATTTAGAATTATTAAAGGAAAAATATTCAATTAACAAGGTACAACCAGTGGATATGTTTCCTCATACTGATCATGTTGAAAATATTGTACTTTTGGAACTTAAATGAAACTATTAAAAAACAATTTTATACTATTAGGTTTATTTGTATTCTTACTTTCGTGTGAACCAGATGACATATGTCTTACATCTATTGATGATACACCTAGACTTATAATAGGTTTTTATGACAAAACTAATGGAGAATTAAAAGAAGTAACCAATTTAAAAATTCAAGGACATAATAATGAAGAAGTATACATTTACCAAACACTTGATTCAGTTGGAATTCCTTTAAAAAATTCAAATAATCTAACGATATATAGTTTAACAAAAGATTTTAATGAAAACACCTCCAGCTCTGGAAACAATGATAATCTGTACATAAATTACAATTATAATTGGGAATATATAAGTCGTGCATGTGGTTTTAAAACAACATATGAACTAAAAAATTTAATTATTGAAAATGATTCAAATAATTGGATTCTAGATACTGAGTTGATTAATAATAATATAATAAATGAAAAAAGTATACATGTTAAAATATTTCATTAGTTTTTTAACTGTAATTTATTGTTTCAGTATTTTTTCACAAGAAAAAACTAATGACAGTCTTTATAAATCAACTTATGGCATAAAACTAGGAATTGATTTTAGTAAACAAATCAGAATGTTAACAGAGTCAGATTATAATGGTCTAGTCATTATTGGTGATTATAGACTTTTTGAAAAAATTTATATTGCATTTGAGTTAGGAAATGAAGAAAAATTTATAAAAAACGAGGTTTTAAACTTTAATACTAAAGGAACTTTTTTTAAAGCAGGAATAAATTACAATGTGTTTAAAAATTTACAAGAACTAGAAAATGAAATATACATTGGTTTCAGGTTTGGTTCTTCAAAATTTGATCAACAATTAAATTCATTTACTATATATAATATTGATCAATACTGGAACCAAAATAATATTGAAAATCCAATTTCTTTCAATAACCTATCTGCTAATTGGTTAGAATTTATTGTAGGTTTTAAAGCTCAAGTAGTGAAAAATTTTTATATGGGTTTAAACTTAAATGTTAATAGATTATTAAATCAAAAAAGTCCTGAAAATTTCAACAATTTATATATACCTGGATTCAATAAAGTTTTAGAAAACAATAATATAGGAGTTGGTTTATCCTACACAATACAGTATCAAATTCCTTTGTTCAGAAAAATAAAAAATTAATTTATATTTTTTTTAGTTTTTTTTGAGCCACTGTAAATTTCATACTTAGCTAATCTACTTTCTAATTTTCCATTAAAAAGTTTAATTTTTCTTGATGGTCTAAGTCCTACAAATTTTAACGCCTCTATACTGGAGGTGATAAACCAGGCGTTAGAGTTAGAATAATCGGTTTTAAGTTTATCGCCAATTTTTTTATAAAAAGATTCGAGATCAATACTTAATCTTTCCCCATATGGTGGATTGAAAACTAAATGAAGATATTCATCATTAACTTTAACAGATCTAAAGAAATCATCTTTGGAAATGGAGATAAGATCCTCAAATCCTGCATTAATTATGTTTTGATCACACTTTGAAATAGCGGAGGGAGATTTATCAAAACCTGAAATCTTATGATTAAAAGGTTTTATTTTACTTAAAACAGACTTAGTAATCATAACGAATAAATCTAAATCAAAATCTTTCCAATTTTTGAAAGAAAAATTAGATCTTTTAATATTTGGAGGGTAATTAGTAGCTAACATTGCTGCCTCAATTAAAATAGTACCACTTCCACACATAGGATCAAGAAAATCTGATTCTAAATTCCAATCACTTAATAATATAATACCTGCAGCTAATACTTCATTGATAGGAGCAATATTTGTTTGTGAACGATAACCTCTTTGATTCAACGGTTTACCTGAGGAATCTAAGGAAACTGTGCATTTATTATCCCTTATATGAATGTTTATTTTAATATCAGGATCAATAGAATCTACATTAGGGCGTTTTTTATATAATTTCCTGAATCTGTCAACAATTCCATCTTTTGCTTTTTGTGAAACGAAAAGTGAATGAGAAAAAAAATCAGAATTTAAAACAGATTCAATAGAAAAAGTATGATCTAATGATAAAAAATCTTCCCAATTAAAATTATAAAAAGAGCTGTATAACTCTTTTTCATCATTAACATTAAAAAAAGCAATAGGTTTTAAAATTCTAATAGCTGTCCGTAATGATAAATTACATTTGTATAGAAAACCTAAATCCCCAAAAAAACTTACATTTCTAACACCTTTTTCAATCTTTTTTGCTCCTAAATTTAGTAGCTCATCAGAGAGAATATCTTCAAGACCGAAGAAAGTTTTAGCAACCATTTTAAAATCATTATTATCACTCATAATTATCATTAAAAATACTTTATTTTTGAACCAATCAACAAAGAAAACATAAATAGATTTGAATACTAAATACAATAACTGGTTTGACTCAAAATACTATCATATTTTATATAAAAACAGAAATCATCAAGAGGCTAGAGAATTCATAAAAAAACTAATAAAGCACTTAAAACTTAAAAGAAAATCTAAGGTGTTAGATGCTGGGTGTGGAAAAGGAAGACATTCAATAGAAATTGAAAAATTAGGGCATATTGTAACTGGGATAGATTTATCTAAAAACAGTATAAAATTTGCAAAAAAATTTGAAAATTCAAATCTTAATTTTATTGTTCATGACATTTCAAAACCACTAAACATGGAATTTGATGCAGTTTTAAATCTATTTACAAGTTTCGGATATTACGAAAGGGATAAAGATTTAGAAATATTATTATCTCTTCAAAAAAACTTAAATATAAATGGAATAGGAGTTATAGATTTTTTTAATATAAAAACAGTTAAGGATAATCTAGTAAAAAAAGAGGAAGTAATTTTAGAAAATATAAAATTTAAGATAGTAAGAGAAATAGATAAACTATCAGTTACAAAAGAAATATCGTTTAGTGATAATAATATAGATTTTAAATTTAAAGAATCAGTAAATACATTATCTATAATAGATTTTAGAAATTATTTTAAGAAAACTGATTTAGAAATTATTCAAGTTTTTGGTGATTATGATTTAAATAAATTTAAAAAAGACACATCTCCACGTCTTATAATTATATTCAAAAAAAAATCCCAGTCAAATTAATGACCGGGATTCGAAGAAGGCGGTGACATACTCTCCCACCAAATGGCAGTACCATCTGCGCTATTAGGCTTAACTTCTCTGTTCGAAATGGGAAGAGGTGAGCCCTAATGCAATAACCACCCTAGAGTTTCTCACTAAAAAAGTGAGTTGTTTTACATGGTAAAACACAATAAGTTAACATATTAAAATTTAAGATAATAAAATAGCATTGTATATAAAAAAACAATAGTAAGAAAAAGTTGCACGATAGGCCTACGGGTAATTAGTATCACTCGGCTATGACATTACTGCCTTTACACCTGTGACCTATCAACGTAGTCGTCTCCTACGACCCTTAAAAGAAATCTCATCTTGTGGTAGGTTTCGCGCTTATATGCTTTCAGCGCTTATCCTTTCCCGACATAGCTACTCTGCGATGCTCCTGGCGGAACAACAGATACACCAGCGGTCAGTCCAACTCGGTCCTCTCGTACTAGAGTCAGATCCACTCAAATTTCTAGCGCCCACTACAGATAGAGACCGAACTGTCTCACGACGTTCTGAACCCAGCTCGCGTGCCACTTTAAT
>CAJJCV010000018.1 GCA_905182765.1 Cryomorphaceae bacterium BACL29 MAG-121220-bin8
ATTTGTAATAAAAGAAAAAACCAAGATGAAACTTAAAAAGTTGTTCATTTAATTATTATTTAAAATTAGTTAGTGTTTTCTAAATAATAATTTGACCTTTCAACGCTATTTAGCCTGATATCTTCCCAAAATAAATTAACATCAGCCTTGTGATAATCTTTTACAGTTGACAGAAGTAATCGCTTGACAATCCCCATCTTAGGAAGTTTAACTAATATCTTATTGTCAATACTTTCAATTTTGACTGTCCCGGGAAAAACTTTCTTATTTAAATATAAAAAACCTTTATGGTCTTTGTAATTCGATGTTTTTTTATCATCCCAAGTTATAGGATTTGAACATAATGCATCTTGAATCCACTCTTCACTAATAGTAAATGAAGCATTTTTTGTTTTTCTTTCAGACATTAATCTGTATGTATTCCAAGTAACAAATCCACCAATTTCATTTTTATTGGTCATCAGTTCGATTGTTTTAAAATCATCATTAGTTATTTTAGTTCCAATTAGATAAGCTGCAACCAATTTATTTTTTAAAGGTTTATCATCAAAAAACTCCTGCAAGAGTCTTTTGGCGTGCCCAGCACCTTGACTGTGACCGGCAATTATTATAGGCTTGTCATTGTTATATTCTTTCATGTAAGTCACAAAAGCTTCCCTAATGTCATTATATGCCATCTCATAAGCTTCTCTTCCACCATTTTTCCAAAAAGATTCCCTAAACACTCTTAAATGAGCTTGCCTGTAAAAAGGAACATAAACATCGCCAGTTGAAAACCAAGCTGAAGCTTGATATTTGACTGATGAACCTAAAACGTTTAATCTAGTAGTTTCATTATATATATCAGCATTCCATCTAGTGTTGTTTTTATCAGTTAAAAGGGTTGGGTAAATAAAAAAAACATCAACAGGAAGTTTAGAGCTATCTAAATTAAAATCATCAAAAACACTTAAATCTCCTGAGGGATGAACAGCCCACGAACTCAAATTAGTATAATCTGGCGCCTTTGATAATTTGAATTCTTTGAAAGACTCACTATTGTAATCCACTGGTTTATTATTTTCGGATAATAACCCGCAAGATATTAGAGAAAATAAACAAAAAATTGAAACGAAATATTTCATAACTTTAAAAGTACAAATATCATGCTAAAAAAATCAATTATTCATATGAAGAATCTTTTCCTATTTATCTCTTTTTCGCTACTAGTTTCAAGTTGTTCAATTCCCAACATGGTTGTGATTGAACTTGAATCAAAAAGTTCTTCAGAAACAAATGGTTTTGTTGTATTTATTGAAGATGATTTTAAGGTTACAATGGAAGCCACAATAAATAATCTAGAGCCAGGAGAACATGCAATTCATATTCATGAAAAATCAGATTGTTCTTCTGATGATGGTAAATCTGCTGGTGGTCATTGGAATCCAACTTTAGAAAATCACGGAAAATGGGGTGATTCTACTGGTTTTCACAGAGGGGATATTGGCAATTTCAATGTGGATGAAAATGGCAATGGTACAGTTTCTTTCACAACTGATTTGTGGTGTTTAAATTGTGATGACCAGAACAAAAATATTATTGGAAAATCAATAATAATCCATCAAGGTTCGGATGATTTAGTCTCACAACCTTCTGGTGCCGCTGGATCTAGAATTGCCTGTGGAGGAATTATTGAGGAAAATGCATTGATTAAAAGCAAAGAATAATTACCACTCTCTTTCTTTGTTTTTATTTTCTAGATCTAAAAGATCTTTTTCAGAAATAACCTTTAAAAAAGAGGGGTGTTGTTCAATTGCGTATTCAATTTTTTCAACAATACTTTCAATAGAATCATTTTTGTAATCTATATCTAATGGTTTTTTAATCTCCATAGATTGAAGAATATTTCTTTTTTTAATTCTTATTCCTTTTTTATCAAATGACCTTCTGAATCCATCAATTACAATGGGAATTACTATTGGGTTATATTTTTTTATAATGTGAGCGGTTCCTCTTCTTATTGGTTTAAAAGGGGTTGTTGTACCTTGAGGAAATGTAATAACCCAACCATCATCTAAAGCTTTACCAATATTACCAATGTCGCTCATTTTAACTTGCCTATTAACATCTTCTCCTTTTGACCTCCAAGTTCTATCTATTGAAACTGATCCAACGTAAGCCAGTATCCTTGGAAGAAGGCCTGATTTCATAGTCTCTTTAGCTGCAACATAATAAATATTGAGTTTAGGCTCCCATAAATAAGTCACGTTTTTAATCGAATCAACTCTTCCACTTAAACTAGCGTTAAAAACATGAATCATTGCCGTAACGTCTGCAAAATAAGTTTGATGATTTGAAACAAACAAAACATTATTTTCAGGTAAAGACTTTATAACATCAGATCCTTCAATTTTTAGTTTATTAAACCGATTGAATCTTTGATGAGTAAGGACACCTAAAATTCGAATTAACCATTTCTTAACAAATAGGATGTGTCCAAATGGATTTCTTTTTAAAAAACTCACATATTAATTTTTGGTTCGACAAATGTATTAAGAATTAACCATTTG
This sequence comes from Cryomorphaceae bacterium BACL29 MAG-121220-bin8, assembly GCA_905182765.1. Lineage (GTDB taxonomy): Bacteria > Bacteroidota > Bacteroidia > Flavobacteriales > Flavobacteriaceae > MAG-121220-bin8. The sequence goes on from CAJJCV010000018.1 coordinate 2,550, forward strand.
TTTAAATAATAAAACAAATTCATGAACCATAATTGCTGTTGCGCCCCATAAAATGTGATTATCAATTATAAAACTTGGAACCTTTTGTGTAGAATTATTTACTTCAACTAAAGATTCAACGATATCCATATTTAAAATATAATCTAGTTTAGGATTTAAAATTAAAGAGACTTCTTTAGGATCAGGTACAAAGATTGGAGTTGTATTAGTATATCCAATAAATGGATGTACATTAAAGTTACTTGGGGGAATATAAACTGAAGATAGCTCTCCAACAATATTAATACGGCTCTTGTTTAGCCCAATTTCTTCCTCAGTCTCCCTTAGAGCTGTATCTTTTAAAGACTTATCTATTTTATCAATCTTGCCCCCTGGAAGACTAATTTGGTTAGAATGCACTCCATTATATTTATTTCTTAACATAAGGACTAATCTTGTATCATTTTCATTATCTGGATAAAAAAGCATTAAAACAGATGCTGTTTTACAATCTTCTGGTGTTAAATTAGTTTTGAGATGTTTAATTCTAGAGGGTGGGGCAATTTTTAATAAGTAATCGTGTCCTGGAAGTTTATAATCGTTTATTTTTAAGATATAATTTTTAAAATCTGTAAAATGCATTTTTGTAAAATACTTTTGATTAGTCTATTATTAATTTCGTGTAAAGATAAAAGTAAAGTAGTACAACCTATTAAAACAGAAACAAAAAAAATAATAAAGAAAAAAGCAAAACAAATTAAAAGTGAATTTATCTTGAATGATGATAATGCAATTCCCTTCTTATTTGAATATGGTAAAAAAAACAAAGAAAACAAAGTAAGAATAATTACAAATTATGGAAATATAGATATTGAGTTGTTTAACAATACACCATACCATAGAGCTAATTTTATTTATTTAACAAGTAAGAAATATTTTGAAGGAGAATTTTTCCATAGAGTAGTTAAAGATTTCATAATTCAAGGGGGGAATTCTGATAATATTAGTACATCAAAAAAAAGAAGAAAAATTGGAAGATATCTTTTACCTCCAGACACTAAAAAAGGTCATAAACATCACAGAGGAATAATTTCGATGCCAAGTAGTGAAATTGAAAATCCATATAAACTAGCTTCTCCATATGAATTCTTTATAGTTAAGAAAAAGGATGGTGCTTATCATCTTGACAAAGACTACACTGCCTTTGGGAAAGTGATTAAAGGCATGGACGTTGTTGACAAAATTTCAAATCTAGAAACTGATAAAAGAGAATGGCCTTTAGATAACGTTCGATTTAAAGTTGAAATTATCCAATAGGTATTTCTTATGTAAATTCATATTTTTATAACAAATACTAATATGACAATAAATCAACTTAAATACGTGCTTGCCCTAAACAAACACAAAAATTTTACAACTGCTGCAGAAAAGTCTTTAGTATCGCAACCCTCCTTAAGCACGCAAATACAAAAGCTAGAAAAAGAATTAAATACTAAAATATTTGACAGATCAAAAAAACCAATAAAGACAACAGAATTAGGAGAAAAATTAGTAAAACAGTTTCAAATTATAGTTAGTGAATCTTTGAAAGTTAAAGATTTAATAAATTATCAAAAAAACAAGATAGTTGGAAATTTAAATATTGGAATAAGCTCGACATTAGAATCTACCATACTCCCTCTATTTATAGATAAACTATTTGTAAAATTTCCTGATTTGAATATAAAATTTGTTGTAAATAAAAGTGAGTTATTGTATAATTCATTAAAAAACAATGAATTAGACTTTGTTATTGGACTCACCCCTTTAAATGACAATGATTTAACTATCAAACCTCTATACTATGAGCCTATATTAATAGTAACTACTGAAAATATTAAAAAAACCAATTCTACTGAAATTGAATTGAGTGATATTGACACAAACCGTGTTTTAGCTCCAAACAAAGAAAATGAATTTAGAAGCCTGATTGAAAATATCTTTCCGTCTTGTAATTATAATGAAAAATTCGAAAACAACAGTTTAGAAACTTTAGTGAACTTATCCTTGACAGGAAATGGGATTACACTAATACCCTACTTAAATTATTTAAACTTAAGAGAACAAGAAAAAACTAAAGTTTATAAATTTAAAATTCCTGAACCCTCCAGAGAAATTAGCATTGTATGTAAAAGAAACACTTTGAAAAAACATATAATTGAAGAAGTATTTTTTTTAATAAAATCTTCAATGAAGAAAATAAAAAGTTTTACGGATGTAAAAATTATAAAATCTAAAAACTAAACTTCAACGTAATAAAGATGTGGATTTTGAAATTTAAAATTTTTAGCCCAAATCATTAATTCTATATACTCGTGGGGTAAAAGTTTTTTTGATGCCTTTTCTAATTCTCTCTTAAATAATTTTGGATTAAAGCTTACTTTTTTTAAAACCTCAACTGTATAAATATAAATAGTTCTAGACATAAGATTAATGTTTTACACAATATAAATAGAATATTTGAGTTAAAATGCAAACAAAATGTTAATGGTTACTTTTTTGACCTAAGTTTGATACTCCAATTAAATGAAAACTCAGAAACAATATTACCTTGTTCATCAACTCCATTAGTCTTAATGGTAATTGTTTGAGCTTCTTTAGTTTTTACAGCTTCATTAACCAATTCGTCCAATTGCTTTCCATTTTCAAAAGTAAATAATATTTTTCCTACTGCCTTTTTAGTAAATTTTGATGATGATCCAACAAGCAGCATAGCTATATTTTGACCACTATTTTTGATTTTATTTTGAAGTAACAAACCACCTGGCATTTCAGCAGCCATACCTTGAACTGCCCAAAAAAGAGATTTAAATGGATTTTTATTAATAAAGCCTAGCTTAACTCTAACTGAACACTTATTACTTTCTTCGGAGTCTACTCTAACTCCGCAAATCCAAGCAGCTGGAAGCCAGAAAAATGACATTTGATTTTTTATAAAAAGAGATAATTTGTTCATAGTAAAATTTTAGTAACAATATACTAGTATTAATCAAGACTTGCTAAATATCTTTCGGCATCTAAAGCTGCCATACAACCTGTCCCAGCAGCCGTAACTGCTTGTCTATAATCTTTATCTTGTACATCACCAGAAGCAAAAACTCCAGGTCGATTAGTATGAGTAGATTTCCCTTTTGTTATAACATAACCTGAATCATCCATATCTAATTGACCTTTAAAAATATCCGTATTGGGTATATGACCAATAGCTATAAAAAGTCCAGTAACTGGAACATTTAAGATTTCTTGAGTTTGACTATTAATTATACTTACACCCTCAACTACATCCTTGCCCAAAACCTCCTTAATTTCAGAAAAATATTTAACATCAATATTTTCTCTAGATTCAACCCTGTGTTGCATTGCCTTTGATGCTCTCATTTCGCCTTTTCTTACAATCATGGTTACCTTAGAACATATGTTAGCTAAATATGTTGCCTCTTCAGCTGCAGTGTCTCCACCTCCAACAATAGCTACATCTTGACCTTTATAAAAGAACCCATCACATACAGCACATGCTGAAACTCCACCTCCTCTTAATCTTTGTTCTGAGGGAATACCTAAATATTTTGCAGTTGCACCAGTTGAGATAATTACACTTTCTGCCTCGATTTCAATCTTGTTATCAACTGTTACTTTATGAATCCCACCTTGCTCTTCACTTAAAACTACCTTAGTTACTAATCCAATTCTAACATCTGTTCCAAATCTTTCTGCTTGTTTTTGTAATTCAACCATCATTGTAGGACCGTCAACTCCATCGGGATAACCAGGAAAATTATCAACTTCAGTTGTTGTTGTTAATTGTCCACCAGGCTCCATACCTGTATATAAAACAGGTTTCAAATCTGCTCTTGAAGCATAAATAGCAGCAGTGTAACCAGCTGGGCCTGAGCCTATAATTAAGTTTTTAATTCTTTCTGTAGACATATAAATAATTTAAAAAGTAAATTTATAATATTTGATCATTTACTGAACAAAAATCTGTAAAAAGTTATCATCAAAAATAATATTCATTATTATCAAGTATTATTTGATGAGTTTTGAAATAATACTATATTTGCTGCCGGCTTACGGGGTGTAGCGTAGCCCGGTTATCGCGCCGCGTTTGGGACGCGGAGGTCGCAGGTTCGAATCCTGCCACCCCGACTAAAACCTTTGTAAGTCCTTGATTTACAAGGGTTTTCTTTTTATAGTTGAATGAAAAGTTGAATGAATACCAGAACCAATTTTAATAATTAAATATTAATTTTTGTTTCCTCTTTTTCTTTTGTTTTTAATATTTTGAAGGAGCATCTGAGATGTTAGTAATAAACCACTTCATCTCAACTTTTTTTTTAACTTAGACAAAATCAAATTATGTACGATATTCTTTTTGCAAAAACTTTTTTAATTGTTGGTTGCATGTTGGTAATCACTACATTCTTTGCTAGGATTAATAAAGTATATGAAACTACGTCAGAGGCTATAATTAATATTGCTGGGACATTTATACTATTATTTGCGATAATGTATTATGACGAAGTGTATCCGCTAAATTTAATTCTTGTTGCAATTTTTTCAGGTTTTATTGGCTGGAGTATCGGACCTACTGTTTCATCATTAGGAGAAAGCTTTAAGATGAGAAAATATAAAAAACAATATGGTCTTTTAAGTAAAACGGTAGTTACTGACAAAAAAACAATTTCCGAAAAAATCTTTGGACAAGAAGATGAAAAAAAGACAATGTTTTATGAGAAATCTAACCCAACAGAGTTATTTGATTCAGATTCTGAAAAGTACAAATTAATAATTGAGAAAATAATATCTTCTAATAATTTCAAAAGAGATAATTATCACCAAGAGTGGCAAAATGTTGTTTTTCAAGCTATGACGGGAACTACTATAGCCGTGATAGCAACAGCCTCTATTGTATTTACCTCATCCTTTGATTTTAGTATTTTTGGCGGATTTTTATTCATTGCATTGATTGTTCTTATAATTATGGGGCTTCTTAATGTTTTCATTTTTAAATCAAAAAAATATTCTCTTCTAAGAGCATATTTTGGTGTTCTTGTTTTTACAGGTTATTTACTATATGATTTTGATATGCTAGAAAAACAAATGAGTGCAGGAGATGAGTCCTGGTCGACTGCCATTAAAATTGCAGTAAATCTATATTTAGATATAATTAATTTATTTTTAGATTTACTTCAAATTTTAGCTGAAAGTGGCGGTAATTAAACTTTAAATAAAATAAATATGAAAAAAATATTCTCAATTAGTATTCTGTTCGTAGTCTTTATTATAAACTATTCATGTGCTCAAGACTTAAAACCATTAGATAATGAAAACAAAAACACAATATTAACCGACGAAGTTAATTACGAAATGAAATTGATTTTTGAAGATAAAAACATTATTTGGGGAATTGAATTTTTTGACGACAACTCTATTCTTGCATCTGTAAAATCTGGATCTCTTTTTCATTATAAAAATGGAATAAAAACAGAAATAAATGGACTTCCTGAAATATATTTTAGAGGACAAGGAGGACTTTTAGACATTGCTATTCACCCAAACTTTAAAGAAAATAAATTTCTCTATTTTTCGTATTCATCCGAAGATATTAAGGGTAAAGGAGGAAACACAACTATAGCTAGAGCAAAATTGATTAATAATTCATTGATAGATTTAGAAGTATTGTATAAAGGATCGCCTGAAACCAAAAAAGGTCAACATTTTGGAGGTAGATTAGAATTTGATAATAATAATTTTCTTTATTTCTCAATTGGAGATAGAGGAAATCGAAATGTAAATCCTCAGGACATAACCATTGACGGAGGAAAAATTTATAGAATTAAAGATGATGGAACAATACCAGAAGACAACCCATTTTATAATTCTCCAAACGCTAAAAAAGCTATTTATTCATATGGACATAGAAATCCCCAAGGTATGTTTAAACATCCTGAAACTGGAGAAATTTGGACAAACGAACATGGACCAAGAGGAGGAGATGAAATAAATATAATACAAAAAGGAAAAAACTATGGATGGCCAAAAATAACTTACGGAATAAACTATAGTGGGACAACTATAACAAAAGACAAAAGTCTTCCAGATATGGAACAACCACTATACTATTGGTTACCCTCAATAGCGCCCAGTTCATTTGAATATATTTCTAGTGAAATATATCCAAATTGGAAAGGAAGTCTATTGGCAGGAGCGTTAGTATTTAAATACATTGAAAGATTAGGAATAAAAAATAATAAGGTAGTTTCAAGATCAAAAATAGCTGAAGATTTAGGAAGACCAAGAGATGTAAAGCAGGGACCTGATGGATATATTTATGTTTCAATAGAAAATAAAGGAGTTTATAAAATCATACCATCAAAAAAAAAGAATTTAAAAATATCTGAACTTAATAATCATCCGATTGGTAAAGAATTATATGAAGATTTTTGTGTAAGATGTCACATGTCTAATGGCAAAGGTGTTGAAGGTGCCTACCCTCCTCTTGCTAACGCAGATTATTTATTAAATAAACGTATAGAATCGATAAAAGCAATCAAATATGGACTTTCCGGACCAATCGTTGTTAATGGTGTTAACTACAATCTAAACATGGAGAAAACGGGATTAGACAATCAAGAGATTGCTGATGTAATGAATTATATATTAAACAGTTGGGGGAATAAAACAGAAAAACTAGTTACTGAAAATGAAGTTGATAAAGTTTAAAGACAATAAGGTTTTTATAATTGGAATCTGTGGTGGAACATGCTCTGGAAAATCAACAATTTCCGAAAAATTAAAAGAACATTACAAAGAATTAGGAGTTAATAAAATCAATACTGATTCTTACTATAAAGATCACTCCAATCTGAGTTTCAATGAAAGATCACAAATCAACTTTGATCATCCTGATTCCATAGACTTTGATTTGTTAATTAATGATTTAAATAGTTTGATAAAAAATAAGAGTATAAAAGAACCTGTTTATTCTTATAAAATTCACAAGAGATTAAAAAAAAATAAGCTTTTAAAACCTAGAAAAGTAATAATTCTTGAGGGACTTCATATTTTTTGTAATTCAGAATTAATAAGTTTAATTGATTTTGGATTATTTTTAGATTTAAATTCTGAGTCAAGATTAAACAGAAGAATAAAACGAGATATCAAAGAAAGAGGAAGAACAGAAAATGAGGTTATAAATAGATTTAACCAGATGTGTGAACCTATGTATCAAAAGTTTATTTATCCCTCTAGAACAAATGCAAACGTGATAATTAATAGTGATCAGCAATCAATTAATGATATAATAAATTTAATAGATGAATTCATTTAAGGCTTTTATAAACAGATTAAAATCAAATCAATATTTTAAAATTTTTACAAATTTCTATATAGTTGTTAGCTTGTTTTTTATTATTTGGATGTTATTTATAGATACCAATTCCTATCTATTCCACAACACTCTTAGTTCAGAAATTGATGAATTAATTATTAAAAAAGAACAATTAAAAAAAGAAATTGTAAATGATAAGAAATTGATTAACGATTTAAAAGACCTTGATAATTACGAAGCTTTTGCAAGAGAAAATTTTTTTATGAAAAAAAAGGATGAAGAAATCTTCATAATTGAGTTTAAAGACAGTATTGAAAACTAGTTAACAAAAACCCCTATTACTCCTATATTTCAATTTCAAAAAATTGTATTTTTAAAATTAAATATTTATTGTGGGTAAAATTATTTCGGTTTCGAATCAAAAAGGTGGAGTTGGTAAAACAACTACAGCTTTAAATTTGTCGGCATGTTTAGGGATTTTAGAACAGAAAGTTCTATTGATAGATCTAGATCCTCAAGCTAATGCAACATCAGGAATTGGAATTGATTTAAAAAAAATAAAATACTCCTCTTATCAATTACTAGAACACACAGAAAAAGTCGAAAACATAATAATAAAATCTAATACTCCTAATTTAGATATAATACCCTCAACTATTGATTTGGTTGCTATTGAACTTGAACTAGTTAATCATCCAAACAGAGAATTTATGTTAAAAAAAGCATTGGATAGTATTAAAGATAATTATGATTATATAATTATAGATTGCGCTCCTTCTCTGGGTTTAATAACTTTAAATGCATTAACAGCATCAAACTCGGTAATAATTCCTATTCAGTGCGAGTATTTCGCATTAGAGGGATTAGGTAAACTTTTAAATACTATAAAAAGTATTCAAAAAATTCATAATCCAAACTTAAATATTGAAGGTCTTCTTTTAACAATGTATGATTCCAGATTAAGACTTTCAAATCAAGTTGTTGAAGAAGTAAGAAAACACTTTCATAATATGGTTTTCAAAACTATAATTCAAAGAAATGTAACGCTTGGAGAAGCTCCAAGTCATGGAAAAAATATAATAGATTATGATTCAACTAGTAAGGGAGCGAAAAACTATATAAAGCTCGCACATGAATTAATTAATAATAACACAAATGGCTAAAGCATATAAGAAACAATCACTTGGCAGAGGACTTTCAGCATTATTAGAAAATCAAGACAATGATATTAATTCAGCTCAAGATTCAAATGCAGATAAATTAATTGGTAATGTTATTGAAATACCAATTGATCAAATCAAAACAAATCCTTTTCAACCAAGAACAAATTTTGAAAATGATAAAATATCTCAATTAGCTAATTCGATTGAACAATTAGGAATAATACAACCCATAACTGTTAGAAAAACAGGATTCAAATCGTTTCAAATTATTGCAGGAGAAAGAAGGTTTAGGGCTGTTTCATTTTTAAAAATAAAATCTATACCAGCATACATTAGGATTGCCAATGATCAACAGTCCTTAGAAATGGCACTTGTAGAAAACATACAAAGAGAAAATCTAGACCCTATAGAAATTGCTTTATGCTACCAAAGACTCATTGATGAAATAATGTTAACTCAAGATGAGATGAGTATTAGAGTTGGTAAAAAAAGATCTACAATATCAAATTATTTAAGACTTTTAAAACTGGATCCGATAATTCAAACTGGAATAAGAGATGGTTTTATTTCTATGGGCCATGGAAGAGCACTAGTTTCTGTTGAAGCTAAGGAGAAACAATTAAAGTATTATAAAAAGATTTTATCAGATTCTCTTTCTGTTAGACAAACAGAAAAATTAATTTCTGGTAATAGTATTTTGACAAAAGAAATTAAAAAGATTTTTAGTACAGATTTTTACAAAAATGATATAGAAAGATTAACAAAAAAATTAAAAGTTGGGGTTAAAGTATCGTTAAAAACAAAAAACAAAGGTTCGGTTTTAATTTCTTTTAATAACATTGAAGAGTATAAAAAAATAATTAAGAAGCTTTCAAGTGATAAATAGATTATTAATATCATCTTTAATTATTCTAATCTCAATTTCAGGTATTTCTCAAGAAAAAGAAATAGATTTTGATGAGTTAGATCCGTCAGCTCCATCAAAAGCAGCATTTTATTCTGCTGTTCTTCCAGGTTTGGGTCAAGGATTTAATAAAAAATATTGGAAAATTCCAATTGTTTATGCTGCTATAGGTACCTCAATATTCTCATACGATTTTAATCAAAAAAAATACTGGGATTATAGAAATGCTTATAAAAGCAGGAAAGCTGGATATAATAATGATCCCTATCAAAATTTAATAATTGATGATGATAGACTATTAGACGGGGCTGATTTCCATAAAAAAAATAGAGACCTTTCAATGGTGTTTATAGTTGGTTTTTACATTTTAAATATTTTAGATGCAAATATTGACTCTCACTTAAAACAATATAATGTTAACGAATCTTTAACTTTAAAACCTTATTTAAATCAAGGTAATGAGTTAAGTTACAAATCAATTGGATTATCACTAAATTTGAATTTTTAAAATGAAAATAGCATTACTTGGATATGGAAAAATGGGTAAAGAAATTGAAAAAATTTCTTTAGAAAGAGGTCATTCCATTTCAACAATAATTGATAAAAACAACTCAACTGACAAACTAGAAGATAGTGATGTTGCAATTAATTTCAGCACACCTGATTCAGCAGTTACCAATATTAAACTATCGCTTGACAGTTTTGTTCCAATTGTAAGTGGGACCACAGGATGGTTAGAAAACTATAATAATATTGTAGAATATTCTAAAAAAACTAATACCAGTTTCATGTTTTCTTCAAACTACAGTCTTGGAGTAAATTTATTTTTTGAACTCAATAAAAAACTTTCATCTCTTTTAGGTAATTATAAGGATTACAATATAAATATCGAAGAAATTCACCATAAGCAAAAACTTGACAAACCAAGTGGAACAGCAATTACATTAGCTGATGAAATTATAAATAAATCAAAATATTCAGAATGGTCATTTGATAAAAATAATCATTCGATACACATGATATCAAAAAGAGAAGATAATATTCCTGGAACTCATACAGTACAATATGATTCTGAAATAGATTCTTTAGAAATTAAACATACTGCTCACAACAGAAAAGGGTTTGCTTTAGGTGCTGTAATAGCAGCAGAATGGATCTTAAATAAAAAAGGTGTTTTTAACATGAGTGATGTTATAAAAGATTCAAACTTTAAATTTTAAATATGACGATTTTTGAGTGGTTAATTTTTTTCTTAGTTGTTCAAGTAATCCATGGATTAGGTACATGGAAACTGTATGTTAAATCCGGTTATAAGAGTATTCTTGCCTTTATTCCAGTTTATAATGCGGTAATTTTAATGAAAATAATAAATAGACCATCATGGTGGGTCATTTTATTATTCTTACCAATAATTAACTTGTTAATTTTTCCAGTAATATGGGTTGAAACAGCAAGAAGCTTTGGAAAAAACACAACATTAGATACTATTGCTACAGTAGCTTCTCTTGGTTTTTTTATATACCTAATTAATTATTCATCTAAATCTGAATATATAAGCGAAAGAGATATAAATCCAAAAACTGCATTCGGAGAGTGGCTAGGTTCAATTATTTTTGCAGTAATTTTAGCAACTTTCGTTCACACTTATTTAATACAACCATACATTGTGCCAACTGGATCTTTAGAAAAATCCATTTTAATTGGTGATTTTCTGTTTGTTAGTAAGTTTCATTACGGAGCTAGAGCACCACAAACAGCAGTTTCGTTTCCAATGGTTCACGACACAATAGTTGGCACTGGAATTAGATCTTATTTAAATAAACCTCAAATACCATACTTTAGACTACCTGGATTTCAAAATATTAAAAGAAATGAAATTGTAACATTTAGTTGGCCTGCAGATACTGTAAGAAAGTTTTTTGTTCGTGAAAAAGGTGTTAAAAAACCAATCGATAAAAAATCAAATTATGTAAAAAGATGTGTAGCTATACCCTCTGACACACTTGAAATCATAAATGGTCTAATTCATATAAATGGCAAAAAAAGTATTATGCCATATAGAGCTAAACCTATTTACACATACAGTGCATACAATTCCAAAGGCGTATCTGCTTCAAGCTTGATTAAATTAGGTGTTTCTGATATTCAGAGGAAATTTAAAATTCAAGAAATAAACCAATATAAATTTGAACAAATAAGACCATATTTATTGAACGTAATTGATAATAGTCCTGAAAATTTTATAGTAATTACTAAGTCAAAAGGTATACCCTACGAAATAAGACTTAATTCAAGAATTTCTATGACAGAAATTAAGGATACAAAAACTGATCTTTTTCTAACGAATAAAGAAGCTGATTTAATTTCAAAATCTAATATTTTAGACAGTCTAAAAAGAACTTTTAACGAAATAAAATCTTACAATACATCTTATTTTCCAAACAATATAAGATTTAATTGGAATGAAGATAATTTTGGGCCAATTATAATCCCAAAAAGAAATACTACAGTAGATTTAACTAAAAATAATTTACCAATTTATAAGAAAATAATCAGAGAATATGAGAAAAACGAATTAACACTTGACTTGAACGGAACAATCCGAATTAACAATATTGAAACAAACAGTTATACTTTTAAACAAGATTATTATTGGATGATGGGCGATAATCGATATAGGTCTGAAGATAGTAGAAGCTGGGGGTTTGTTCCTGAAGATCACATAGTAGGAAAACCTGTGTTTATTTGGTTTAGTATTGACGGAATAAATGATGGATTTAAAAATTGGAAAATTCGTTGGGACAGAGTTTTTACGACAATAAATCTAGATGGAGAACCAAAATCATATAGATGGTATTTTTTAATTGGTGTTCTTGGTGTTTTAATTTATTCTGAAATAAAAAAGAGAAGAAAATAACTATTTTAATGGATCAAAAAATAATGATTCCAGCATATTTTGGCCCAATTTCATATTGGAAACAAATAATTAATTCTAATATTTTATGGGATGTTCATCAAAACTACGTCAAACAATCATATAGAAGTAGAACATTTATTCATTCTGCAAATGGTCTCCATAAACTAACAATTCCTGTAAAGCATTCTAAAATTAAATTTTCTATGCTTAATGCTGAAATTGATAATAAAATAGCTTGGCAAAAAAATCATTGGAGATCAATACAAACCGCATACAGTTCATCTCCTTTTTTTGAATTTTACAAAGATTCTTTAGAACAGGTTTATAATCAGAAATACACTAATCTGGTGAAATTCAATTTTGATATTATCAAGTTAGTTCTCGAGTGGTTAGATATTGAACTTAAATCAAAATTATCAAAAGAGTATAAAATGGATTATGAAAACAGTTTAGATTTAAGAAAAAAAATTGATAGTAAAAAAAAATCTAATTCAGAAAATAAAAAATACAAGCAGGTTTTTTCTGAGAAAAATGGTTTTTTAAACGATTTAAGTATAATCGATTTAATATTTAATGAGGGGCCTAATAGTTTAAGCTATCTAAAATAAAAAAAAGCAGGCCATAAGCCGGATTCTGTCATGTCTTATCATTTATCTAGACAAAATATTACTATTTTGTTCAAACCGCCCACCCTCCAACATTGAGCGAGCAGCTCTCAAGCGTTGGTATACGTGACGTTTCACCTTATAGAGTTTACCTGGTTTCACTACAGCCTAACTGTACATACTTTCTGTTGCACTTGTCCTCTATTATAAATAGTGACGGGTGTTACCCGCTATAATGCTCTTTGGTGTCCGGACTTTCCTCTTTTATAAATAAAAGCGATAAGAAGGCCTGCTTAATGCAAAAATAGATTAAAATTATGTTGATAAAAAAAAATTATTAAAGTTTTAAAATTTATAATATTATAAGTCTATTTATATATTTGTATTGATGGAAAATTTTGTTGTATCTGCTCTTAAGTATAGACCTAATAGTTTTGAAACAGTCGTTGGCCAAAAATCAATAACTAAAACGCTTGAAAATGCAATACAAAATAATCAACTTCCACAGGCTATGTTGTTCTGCGGACCTCGTGGAGTCGGAAAGACTACGTGCGCAAGAATACTTGCTAAACAGATAAATGACGATAATAAATCAAGTGATTTTTCTTATAACATATTTGAATTAGATGCGGCATCTAATAATGGGGTAGACGATATTAGGAATTTGATAGATCAAGTCAGAATACCTCCTCAAACAGGTAACTACAAGGTGTACATAATTGATGAGGTTCACATGCTCTCCGGACAAGCTTTTAATGCTTTTTTAAAAACATTAGAGGAACCTCCAAAATATGCAATTTTTATATTAGCAACAACAGAAAAACATAAAGTAATTCCTACCATTTTATCTCGTTGTCAAATTTATGATTTTAAAAAAATCAGTTCTTTGGATATTAAAAATCATTTAGAAACAATAGCAAAAAAAGAAAACATTTTATATGATGATGAATCTCTTTATTTGATAGCAAATAAAAGTGATGGTGCCCTAAGAGATGCTTTATCAATTTTTGACAGATTAGTAAATTTTACTGATGGTAAAATAACTAAAGAATTAGCTTATAAAAATCTGAACATTTTAGATCATAATGTCTATTTTAAAACGTTTGAACAAATAGTTAAAAACGATATCACTAATTGTCTTTTATTGTTCAACAAAGTAATTGAGCAGGGTTTTAGTGGCCAACATTTTATTGATGGATTATGTCTTCACTTTAGAGATTTGCTAATATCTAAAAACAGTGCAAGTCAAGTTCTTTTAGAACAAAATGAAAATTTAAAAATTAAATATATTAATCAGTCTAAAATTAAAGATTCTAATTTTATAATAAATGCAATTAATTTAGCTGAGGACTGTAGTTATAGGTACAAAAACAGTAAAAACCAGCGTCTGCTAACTGAAATATGTTTAATGAAATTATGTTCAATCGAAAATGTTGAATTAAAAAAAAAAATAAAAATCTTATCTAGTGAAGAAATAACATATAAAAAATCAAAGGAAACTATTCAAATTCCAGTAGAGAAGATAGAGAAGATAGAGAAGATAGAGAAGATAGAGAAGATAGAGAAGATAGAGAAGATAGAGAAGATAGAGAAGATAGAAAATAAAAATATTTC
>CAJJCV010000019.1 GCA_905182765.1 Cryomorphaceae bacterium BACL29 MAG-121220-bin8
TCTGAGTCTTCACCTTTGTCCTTATTTATAAACTCACCAGTGAGCCAATAATATTCTTTTCCTTGTGGATTTATTCTTTTATCAAATTTTTCAACCCAATATGCATTTGCGTGTCGGCATGTTTTAATTCCTTTTATTTCATCGCCTTTTAATTTAGGAAAATTTATGTTTAAGGCATTTCCTGTTGGAATACCCTGTTGTAAAGCTTTTTTAGTAATATTGATTATAAACTCTTTTATAGTCTCGAAATCTGCATCCCAACTGTAATCTAATAATGAAAATCCTATAGCAGGAATACCTTCAACGCTTGCCTCTACAGCTGCACTCATAGTTCCTGAGTAGATAACATTGATTGAAGAATTTGATCCATGATTAATTCCAGAAACACATAAGTCAGGTTTCCTGTCTAGGATTTCATTTATCCCTAATTTTACACAATCTGCTGGTGTACCTGAACAAGAATATTCCTTTTGAGGACCATCATCAATTTTTATAGCGTTACAATGCAAAGTCGAATTTATTGTTATAGCATGTCCCATAGCAGACTGGGGACTGTCAGGTGCTACAACAACTACATCACCTATTTCATTCATTGCAGAAATTAGTGTTCTAATGCCTGGAGCGGATATTCCGTCATCGTTTGTAACTAAAATTAAAGGTCTTTTTGACATTGATTTTTTTATAAAATTAATTTAAATAAGATATCCAATTTACCTCAGAGTCCATATTTCATTTATTGGATTTCCACTACTACTAAAACCCTTGTGATACCAGTTTTTTTGATAATCTAATTCATTATCACCAGTTTTTGTTAAAATTCCATAATCGAACTCTAAGTTTAATCCAACTTTAGAATTATCTCTTGAAAAAAACTCAATATTTTCTTTGTACTTTCCTTTTAGAGTAGTGTAACTGCCTCCACCAGTAGCCATAAATTTTTTTGTTTCGGTATTATATGCTATCCACTGAAATCTTGTTCCAGAAAGAATTTTCATTGTTTTTCTGGGTATAGAAATATCTCTTTCTTGTTTTTTACCATCTCTTATTCTAGCTGACATTAACCATGCACCATTTAAGTCTCCTGGCGCTCCATTGTCTATTCTAGAAAATTTCATTTCACTGCCAACTATTTCTAAAAATTGATCATTAATATTAATATCAAATACAACAGCACTACCGACTCTCTTTGGATTATCAGTATCAAATTCAACAACTTCAGTCATAGTTAGACCTTCTAATTTCCAAGTACCTCCATTTGAATGAATAAGTTTTCCTGTTTTACTTTCATAGATACTAATACTTTGATGAGATTCAGAGAAAATGACTACACTTTTTAATTCTTTTCCATCCTTAGAAATATGAACTCTTTCCCAAGCTCCAACCGGATTTTGTGCATTTAGTATAAATGATAGTAAAATTGTAATTGACAGAACTATTTTTTTCATTTTCTTCATTTTAAATATGAAATAACATTTTTAGTAGCACCAAGATTTGATTTAATATAATCAAAATTATTTTTCCCCATTACAACTCTTTTCTTTTTATTTTCAATTAATTCATTTAGATTTTTTTTAAATTCTTTAGAGTTTTCTACACTTATAACTCCATTTTTTGAGATAAGGTCCTTGGCTTCGGGAAAATTAAAGTAGTTTTTACCAATTAAAATAGGGTTTTTAAAAACAGCAGATTCAAGAATATTGTGTAACCCAGAGTTACCCATTCCACCACCTACATAAGAAATGTCAGAATAGCTATAAAGCTTAGTAAGTAAGCCTATAGAGTCTATTATTAAAACTTTAGATGTATTAACATTTCTTTCATTTAAATTAGAAAAAAGAATGCTTTTGCATTTAAGTCTTTCTTGAAATTCTTTTATTTTTTTTGATTTGATTTGATGAGGTGCAATTATCCATGCTAAATCGTTATTGTTTTCATTTATATAATCAACGAATAGAGATTCGTCTTCTTTCCATGTGCTTCCGGCAACAAAACAAATTTTATT
The DNA here is from genome assembly GCA_905182765.1 of Cryomorphaceae bacterium BACL29 MAG-121220-bin8. Classification (GTDB taxonomy): domain Bacteria; phylum Bacteroidota; class Bacteroidia; order Flavobacteriales; family Flavobacteriaceae; genus MAG-121220-bin8. The sequence goes on from CAJJCV010000019.1 coordinate 2,003, forward strand.
CCCTACAAACTCTTTAATATTTTCAATATCATTATTTTGATCTAATAAAGCATTAACCCTGTCAAACCTAGAATCTCCCATTAACGTACAATTGGTAATATTATGATTTAATAATAAATCCATTGAATCTTTATTTTGAACAAAAAAGTGTGTTATGGATGATTTTAAAATATTTAAAAACCCTAATCCATAACATTTGAAAAACCAATGATTTTTTCTAAACAAACCAGCTAATAGAAAAGTAGGGATGTTGTTATTGTTTAAATTTTGTAGATAATTTGGCCAAAATTCGTACTTAACAAAAAATACCATTTTTGGATTTATTAATGAAATGAATTTTTTTGCATTTGTACTAGTATCTAATGGTAAGTAAACCGTTAAATCACTTATAGGATTGTTTTTTCGAACTTCATAACCCGATGAAGAGAAGAATGAAAGTACTATTTTGTGGTTTTTATATAATGATTTAATTTCTTTAAAGATTGGAAGACCTTGTTCGTATTCGCCCAGTGAAGCCACATGTATCCATATGTAATTGTCATTCCTAGAAATATTATTCTTTAAAATTTTAAAAACATTTTTTCTTTTATAAACGAAAGATCTGATTTTTGAATTAAAAAATTTAAGTATAAATAAAAGGGCTTTTATTTGAACTATTGCTATGTTGTATATTACCCTCATTGACTTACAAAAATACTCATTTAGTATTTTGCAAATATATTCATTCTAAAACTCTGTATTTTCTTATTTTTACACAAATTTCATACTATGAGAAAATTACAGATGGTAGATTTAAAGACTCAATACGAGTTTATAAAAGATGAAGTTGATTCTTCTGTTTTAGAAATTTTTAAAAACGGTACATTTATTAATGGACCATCTGTCAAAAAATTTCAATCCGATTTAGAAAGTTATTTAAACGTAAAACATGTAATTCCATGCGCTAATGGAACAGATGCTTTGCAAATAGCATTGATGAGTTTAGGTTTGCAGCCTGGAGATGAAATAATAACATCTGATTTTACTTTTGCTGCCACTGTTGAAGTAATTGCCTTGTTACAGCTTAAACCTGTCTTAGTTGATATCGAAGAGGATACATTTAACATTGATTGTGATGAAATACTTAAAGCAATTACATCAAAAACTAAAGCAATCATTCCAGTTCATTTATTTGGACAGGTTGCTAACATGGATAAGGTTATGGATATAGCTAAATCTAATAGTCTTTATGTTATAGAGGATAACGCACAGGGAATAGGATCTACTTATTTATCATCAAATAATTCTAATCTAAAGTCTGGAACTATTGGAGACATAGGAACTACTTCTTTCTTTCCCTCGAAAAATTTAGGATGCTATGGTGATGGAGGAGCAATTTTTACAAATAATGATGAGTTAGCACATTCTATAAGGGGAATTGTTAATCACGGCATGTATGTTAGATATCATCATGATGTCGTAGGAGTTAATTCAAGATTAGATAGTGTGCAGGCGGCTATATTATCTGTAAAATTACCATTATTAGATTTTTACAACGAAAGAAGAAAAGAGGCTTCTTTGTTGTATTCCAAAGAGTTAAATCAAAATAAAAATTTATTAACTCCTATTGTAAAAAACAATTGTCAGTCACATGTTTTTCATCAATATACTTTGAGAGTTTTAAGTGGAAATAGAGATGAATTGTCAAAATACTTAAACGACAATAATATCCCTCATGGTATTTATTATCCGATTCCATTACACAAACAAAAAGCTTATTCAGATAAAAATTATAAAGAAGAAGATTTCACAATATCTAATATGATGTCTGAGCAAGTTATTTCTCTTCCAATGCATTCAGAATTAGATAATGATCAAATTAGATTTATTTGTGATAAAATAAATAAATTTTTTACAGCTCAGGAAAAGTAACGTCCGTATTTCTATCAATTTTTTTCACAAGTCCTTGTAGCACTTTTCCAGGACCAATTTCAATAAACTGTGTTGTTCCGTTTTTTATCATATGATCAATACTTTGATTCCATTTTACAGGAGAAGTGAGTTGAGATATTAAATTTTCTTTTATTTTTTCAACTGATGTTTCAGCCTTAGCATTTACATTTTGATATATAGGACAAATAGGCTTATTGAATGAAGCTTTTTCAATAGCTAACGAAAGTTCTTTTTTTGCATCAATCATTAATTCTGAATGAAAAGCTCCTCCAACAGGTAGTAAAAGTGCTTTTCTAGCACCAGCGTTACTAAGTTTTTCACAAGCTAATTTAACTGCATTTAGTTCTCCTGAAATCACTACTTGTCCAGGACAATTATAATTTGCAGCTACAACAACTCCTTCAATTTCTTTACATGTTTGTTCAATAATATTATTGTCTAATGCAAGAATTGCAGCCATTGTGCCATTTGTTTTTTCACACGATTTTTGCATAGCTTTAGCTCTTATTGAAACTAACTTAAGTCCGTCCTCATAATTTATAACTCCAGAAGCAACTAATGCCGAAAATTCACCAAGTGAATGACCGGCTACTAAGTCTGGTTTAAAAGATTCTCCAAGAATTTTTAAGATTGCCATGGAGTGTATGAAAATAGCAGGTTGTGTAACTTTGGTTTGGGTTAATTCTTCTTTAGAGCCTTCAAACATTATTTTAGAAATATCAAATTCTAAAATTTCTTCAGCTTTAGTAAATAATGGTTTTATCGTATCATATTTTAAAAATAAATCTTGACACATTCCAGTGAATTGAGATCCTTGACCAGGAAATATATATGCTTTCATTTAGTTGATTTTATCATATCTTAAAAAAGAAAAATCATATTCATTTTTTTCATTTTTAAGTCTTTTTTCGTTTTTAACTTCTTGCCATTTTTCTAAATCAATTTCAGGAAATGAAGTATCTCCTTCAATAGATGTATGAACTCTTGTTAATTCAATTCTGTCAGCTATTTCCATAGATAACTTATATATTTCACCACCACCAATAACAAATGGTTGGTTATCGTTTTCAGCTACTTTTAACGCCTTTTCTAATGAATTTACAACTATTGCATTTTCAGCCTTATAATCTGTTTTTCGAGTTATAATTACATTTGTTCTGTTTGGAAGTGCCTTAGGCATTGATTCGAAAGTTTTTCTTCCCATTATTACAAAGTGTCCTTTTGTTAATTCTTTAAAATGTTTAAGATCATCACTTAAACGCCAGATTAATTTATTGTCTTTGCCAATAATGTTGTTTTCACTTGCAGCAGCAATTAAAGTAACCGTATTTCTCGAACTGTTTTGTGAAAACAATTGAGATTCAGCAATAATTCTAGCTTCTTTTTCAAGTTCAGTTTTTATTTCAGCAATTTTAATTTGTTGTTTGTTTACCAATTTTTTCATTTGATTTTTCTCCCACTTTTTACCCATAAATTTATTGGTTACATAGACATTAAATAAGTGAATAAAAAATAGAAAAAACCATGTGGAGCATAACCAATAAGACCAAGGGAATTCAAATAAAATACTATCTTTTTTGAACTCAAATATTAAATTAGAGGTCAACATAGAGATGAATCCAATAATCATAATAGAGAAGTGAAAGAAGAGTCTTTTTTTAGATCTTATTCTATTTTGAGCATATTCAACTAATGCAATTTGATCTTCATTAATATCAGAACTATTATTCTTTTTAAATAGCATAATTGTAAATTGAGATACAAAAATAATATTTTATATTACATTATTAATTTTTATAATCATTATCAATGAAATTCCCTGCTTTAGAAAATAAAATTTATTTAGATACAGCCAGATCAGGACTCATGTTCAGTGAATTACTTAGTTGGAGGAATAAACACGAAATTGATTTTTTAAATAGGGGGAGTCAGTTTAGACTAAATGATGAAAGTTTATTAGATCAAACTAAACTTGAAATAAATAAATTTTTAGGATCTATTGATTTGACAACATTTCTTGTTCAAAATTTTTCAATTGGTTTAAGTTTATTATTAAAAGCTATTAAATCCGATAAAACTATTTTAATGATAAAAGATGATTACAGTAGTATTATAAATCAAGTAGTTTCATCTGGAATAAAGTATAATTTTTCTAATAACACCTTCGATTTAGAAACTCAAATTCTTAAAGGAATTAATAAATATAATCCTGAGATACTCATCTTCTCTATTGTTCAACATATTGATGGAACTTTAATTGATTTAGATTTTATTAAACAAATTAAAAAAGATTATCCAAATATTTTGATAATTGCAGATGGTACGCAGTTTTGCGGGACTAAATATTTTAATTTTAAAAACTCGTCAATAGATGTTTTAATTAGTAGTGGATATAAATGGATGCTAGGTGGGTACGGTAACGGTTTTATTTCATTTAATAAAGGATTTCTAAATTCTTATTTTAAATTAGAAAAGAAAAATTTCCTTAGTCTCTTTGAGCCTGGACACCATGACACTTTAAGTTTTGGAAGTTTACTTTTTTCTTTAAAAAAAATATCAAATTATGGAATTGATAAAATTGAAAAACAAATTAATACACTTTCTATATATACTTTAGATAAATTAAAAACCAAAAAACTATTAGACACTAAGATTTTAAAAAGAAATAATCATTCTAATATTTTTAATATAAAGGGAGATGAAATATTATATAAACACCTTTTAGATAACAACGTTATCTGTTCTCAAAGAGGAAATGGCATAAGAATAAGTATAAATTTTTATAATACTAAAAGTGAAATCGATTACTTTTTATCTCTAGTTTAGTATTTATTCTAAAACAGTAAAGGTTGATATACCAGAATCTGATGATGTTCCGTGATTATCTTTTGTTACTACTCTCCAATAATAAACTCCAGGTGTGGTTAAAGAAACTGTTCTTTTTCTTGCACCATAATTAGAGACAATTTTTTTTGTAGCAGGATCATCTCCATCTTGATCAAGATACAAATCAAAACTATGAGTGTCATTGGCGTCAATATCAGAAAAGGACCATGAAAGGGATATGCTACCTGAACTTACCGATGAGCCGGGTATTGGAGTTAGTATTTCTGCTGGAAATGGAGCATGATTTTTTAATGCTTCACCAGATAAGTAAAATTTCCATTTATCACTTTCCGCTACAAAACTTGTCGCATTAGTTGATATAACTTGCCATGAGTATGGAAAGCCTTTTGTTAGTGTAACTTCAGCTGAAGTTGAAGTAATTGTGTTTGTGCTAATTTCGTTTGTAAGTAAATTTTTAACATTCAATGTGTAAGATGTAGTATTTTCGGACGCATTCCATTCAAATTTTACTGCATCAACTTCCAAACATTCTGTGTTATTTGCTGGTTTACTTAAAACTGCTTTAGAAGGTTTTTGTGGTGTAGGGGGATCCACTGGACCACCTCCATTACCATCTCCTCCTTCTGATTCGCCACCTCCACATGAGATTAAAAATAGACTTAAAATATATACTGTAGATAATAATATTTTTTTCATTATTCTCTTATTACTTTTATTGATTTATTTACTGTTTTTGAATCGACTTGTAAGATATAAACACCCGATTTCATATTAGAAAAAGGAACACTTACAGATCTATTGTAAGGAACTTTATCATCTTTTGTCCATATAACTCTACCTGAAATATCAAATAAAGTCATATTAATATTATCGTCATTTCCACCAACCCAAAGTTTGGAGGAATCATCAGCAGGATTTGGACTAAATAAAATGTCTTCAGAAATAAAAATTGATTCTTCAAAAATTCCTTGACATTCTAAGTTAGTTGTTACTTTGATTGTATTAAAGCCAGCCTTTAATGATAAGTCTACGTTGTTTTTTGACGTTTTAATTAAATCTCCATTTAAAATTATATTGTAACTATCGCTTCCTCTCAAATTTAATAAGACTTGTCTATTTTCTCTGTTTATACTAGTAAGAACGCTCAAGTCTACGGGTTCCTCAATGTTAAGATTATAACATTGCTTATAATTTGGGAAACCATCATTAGTTAAACAAAGTTCATAGTTCGCAGCTTGTAAACCACCACTTTGCCAAGTTTT
>CAJJCV010000020.1 GCA_905182765.1 Cryomorphaceae bacterium BACL29 MAG-121220-bin8
TTGAAATATTAATCCACCTGTAAACGATCCATCACCTCCAATTACAACAATACCATCAATATTATGTTTTTTAATATTCTCAAAAGCTTTTTTCCTACCATCTTTTGTTCTAAAATCATCTGATCTTGCTGAATAAAGCATTGTTCCTCCTCTATTAATAATTCCTCTTACACTTCTGCTTTTTAAAGTTTTAATATCATCATTTATTAAACCTTGAAATCCTCTGGAAACCCCCAAACATTCGATTTTATTATACGCACATGTTCTTACAACAGCTCTTAATGCAGTATTCATTCCAGGCGAATCACCACCCGAGGTTAATACAGCAATTTTTTTAATTTTCATCCTCATAAATTTTAATGTAAAATTACAAACTAATTTTTTAAAAAATCAATTTGATTTATTTGTCAAGTTTTGGTCTTTGTTTTTTTTAAATAAATTTTTAATATTATTAAAATCAATTTCATAAGAAATCCCCATTCCTTGAGTATAACCTATATCATTTCCAAAATATTGATATTCATTTTCTTTATTAAAGAACCTAGCCTTTAAGTTACCTTCATCATTTAATAAAAATTCTATTTGGACATCCCCTATTATAACATTTTCTTCAATTCCACCAACTGGAACACCGATTTTACCATTTATAAGTATTTTATCACTTATTTCAGACTTCAAAGTAAGACCTAACCTATCTCTATTTAAAAGAGATGAAGCAGCATTTTTATCACCTTTTAAATAATTAATACCAATATTCATCTTATCATCAGAGTTAGCAAATATATTATCAATTAAACCAGAAGCGCTTTGAAATAAATTATTAGTAATAGCTTGAGAAGAAATAGCTGATAAAGATACTTCATCAATAAAAGTGCTTTGGTAAAGTAAAGACAATGCTTGTTTTTGTTTTTTTTCGGAATCAACTAAATAATAATCTAACTCTGATTTTATTGGGCCACTTGTATTTGGGAATTCGATTTCAAAATCAGGTGTTTCTATTTGATTAAAATTTCCAGCTAAAACAACATTTACGGTTGTTGGTATTTTCCTATTAAAACTTGTGTTTTGAATTAATATTGCAGGATTAGCTCCACCAGGAACTTCATATTTTGCATTAATATTTAGATAGCCCATATAGGGATCTCCATTCCAAACTATTCTAGAACCATTTAAAATATCAAATTCACGATTAACTATTCCCAATGACTTGTAAAAATAAGATCCTTTTTCAACTTCAAAATTTCCAAACATGTTGAAATTACCTAAAGTATTAATTTTAAAATTCAACCTTCCATTTCCAAAACCATTGATTCTAGATTGAGATTCAGAATCTAATATAACTTCAAGATTAGCGTTTGAATTAAAATCAATATCCAGATCAACTAGCAATGATTTATTGATTTTTTCTGAATCACTTTTTTCAGAGTTAGGAGTAATGTAATTTAGAAATTTAAAATCTCCAACGTTATTAGAACCTTTAATTGGAATAACTAAAGATGTATTTTTATTTGTTGAACCTTTAAGGTTAATTAAAAGGTTTTTCTCGGGACCATATATTATTGCATTTCCATTAAACATTCCTTTTCCATAATAAAGTGAATTATTATTTAACTGAGTGTTGAGAATCATTAAGTTTTCAGAATTAATATCTAACTCTAAAAACCAATTTTTAAATAAATTATGTGATATTTTTCCTGAAATATTCCCAAATGTGTTTGTTAATCTATTTGTTAACTTAAAATCATCAATATAAAATGATTGATCATTTAAAAAAAATGTAGAATTATCTTCAATTTCATATCTAACATTTAGATAAGGAACTTTAAAAGCTACATTTGAGGTGGCAATATTTCCATAAAAAACAGGATTAGAGGAACTACCAGTAATTTTTATTTCAGAATTAAATTCACCCTCAAAGTCTGAAATAGAATTTTTAATAAGATTAGAAAAGGGGTTTATTCTAAAACCGTTAGTTATTAATGTTAAATCTACAGGGTAATATTCATCTTCAATTGAAAGATCCCCAAATAAATTTAATTTTTTTTCCAAATCATTAATTATGAAAAATTCTATGTTGATTTTTTTCAGATCTTCAGAAGCTTTAAGATTTAAACTTGCATCTCCAATTAATTCATTATTAGATTTTAAACCTGAGATAACTAAATTTGATTCTCCATTAAATTTCTGATCTATTTGACTTAAAAACAAGTTTCCATTAATTTTTCCATCAAAAAGAATAGAACTGTTTTTGTTAGTAAAACTATTTAATTCTACATCTTTAAATAGAATATCATATTTAGATTGGTTTTTGAAATTTGAAATGTTTAAATCTATACTTTGATCATTATTTAAAAAAGAAAGATTTCTAAAATAAAATTCACTTGAAAACCTGTTAATAGTCAAATCTGGTTTTTTTGAAGCGTTATTTAATGACCATTCTTTATTGTTAAGAATCAAATCCAAGTCAGTAAAACCAAAAACTGAATTATTTTCTGCATTAATGGTGTGATAAAAATTTAGCTTATTTAAATTATTTAAGGAAGTTGTATAATTAGATTTCACAAAAATAGTATCATTTATAAAACTTGATTCTAACACAAGATCTTTACCCTTAATTAAATCAGAATTAATGTTTTTAATATTAAGTTTTCCATTTTGATTGTTAACTCTTAAATCTACATCGGAAATAGACAAATCACTGTATTTAAATAAATCAGATTTTAAACTTAATTCATAGTCTCCATTTGACTTAAAGACACCAGAAAGAAAAGTGTTTTCGTCAATTTCAACAGAATTATTAAATAAATACAAAAACTTAGGTTTAAAGTTTATATTAAATGAAATATTTTGAAAATCAGTTTCAATTTCAGGAACAAAATTTTTATAATCAAAACCAAAACTATTTAGAAATGTATATTTTAAATTAAAAAAATCATACTCTCCAATAAAAACCCCACTAAAAGCATCGACTGAATTTATATTTACTATTCTAACATCTTCATTATAACGAAGTTGTGCGTTAAAATTCTCAAATACTGTTGATTGGCCTTGAGATTTAAATATTACGTTATTTAAAGTTAAATCTCCAATAATATTTTCGATTTCAGATCCTCTTAATTTGACATTTGCTAATCCACTAATTTCAGAATCAATATCAAAATTTAGTTTATTCAAATCAGCTTTAAATAAAGAAAGATCGAAGTCAAAGTCAATTAAATCTTTAGAAAAATCAATAAGTCCATCAAAGTTTAAGGATAAGTTATCATCATTAACCTCCATACTTCCGTCAAAAATTTGATCTTTAATGTTTCCAGTGATATCAGTATTTAATAATTTATAATCGTTAAATTCTAAATCAAAAACTTTACCACTGACAGTTGAGTTTAGAAATTCCTTGGTAAATCCTTTACCCTTAATTTGAAATTTAAAATTAGATTTATTAATATTTTTCATATTAATAAAACTTGACAAATCTAAATCGACTCCAGAAATTGTTCCATCGTATGAAGCATTATCAATATTAGAAAAATTAAAAATTTTAAGATCTGATTTAATCAAACCTTGATTGATCTTTAAATTAAACTTCGAACTTAAATAATCTGATTTAAAATCTACAAAACCATCCATCTTAAATCTTCCAAAAGTTTTTAAAGATGAAGGGAGCACAGTTCCAAAAAAATCAGGAAAAATCTTATCTATTTCTCTAGAATCAATATCAAAGTTCAGAACGTCAAACGTTAATGAATAATTATCTTGAAAAAGGTTTTGAATATTTGAGTTTAATTTAATTGTGTTGTTTTTATTAATTAACAATAAATTATCGATAAATAAATCGTTTAAATAACCATTAACATTTGAGTTAATTAACCAAGTTTCATCGTAGGTAGTTTTAAGGTTAGTTAACATTTTACCTAAATCATTTGAAGAAATTTCAGAATCATTTAATTCTAGATTTATATAAGTTGAATTAATAAAATCGATAGAGTATATATCAGAACTACTAATATTAGAATAATCTAATTTTAGATTTCCATTTACTTGAGATTTTCCAAAAGATAATTTTGAGTTTTCTAAAAACAAAATCGAATCTTTTTTATTTACTTTTCCCTTAAGACTAGATAATGTAATTCTATTATCAAAGTTTAATTTCAAGTCGTCAATTATAAAGTTGAAATCTTGATCAAAAAATTCAAAATCTGTTAATGAAAAATCAATATTTGAAATTTTCAAATTACTGTTTTTTGTATTATGATTTACAATTTTAATGGATGAATTTTTTGCAAAAACATTAGAAACAAAACCTGCATTATTTGATTTTTCAAACGATTCCTGATTTTTTTTATTTAGCTTTTTAAGAAAAATTTCTAAACTGTTCTGGTCTTCGTTCAAATAAGTAGAAATTTTTAAATCTAAACCGTCAAATGTTATTGAACTAAAGTTCAATTCTTTTGAAACTAATTTACCAAGACTAATGGGAGACAGATAAAGATTTTTAAAAAACACAAGAGTGTCATTTTTGTGATCTCTAATAAGAAAATCTCTTAAATCAACCTTACCATTGTAACTTAAAGTTGCTTTGTTAATTGCAATTTCAGTACCAAACTCAACATTAATTTCATTAGCTAATTTGTTAGCAAGTGTAGTTTGAAATTTTGAATTAGTAATTAATAATATAAAAGATGTAATCAACAAAAAGATGATTAGTAGTAAAGTTGATTTATATTTTTTTAAAAACTTTTTGATACTTTTTATATTATATATCTTTGTAACAAACAATTATAGTGCCTACTTATATACTTGGAATTGAATCTTCATGTGATGATACTTCTGCATCAGTACTATGCGATGGAAAAGTATTATCAAATCTTATAGCAAATCAAGAAATACACAAATCATTTGGTGGTGTAGTTCCTGAGCTAGCTTCAAGAGCTCATCAACAAAATATTATTCCTGTAGTAAATCAGGCAATTCTTAATGCAAATATCGAC
>CAJJCV010000021.1 GCA_905182765.1 Cryomorphaceae bacterium BACL29 MAG-121220-bin8
TTCTTGTACATTTTTTCCTACAGGAATAACCATTATTCCTCCTATCTTAAGTTGAATTAATAATTTTTTAGGAATTTCTTCAGCACCTGCAGTGACTAATATTTTATCATATGGTTGCATTTCTACAAGACCTTCATAACCATCTCCATAGATTATTTTATTTGGATGATAATTCAATTGTGATAATAGCTTTTTAGTTCTTCTATATAATTTATGTTGTCTTTCAATTGTATATACGTTTTTTGATATTTCCATTAAAATTGCAGTTTGATATCCTGAACCCGTTCCTATTTCTAATACTTTATCAGTTTCGGACAAATCAAGTAATGAGGTTTGATAAGCAACTGTATAGGGTTGAGAAATGGTTTGATTTGAATCAATAGGGAAGGCTTTATCTAAGTATGCGTGGCTTTCGAAATCACTATCCATAAATAGATGTCTAGGAACTTTTAGTAATGATTTTATTACACTACTAGATTTAATTCCTCTGGAAATTAAATGATCTACTAATCTTTTTCTTTGCCCTTGATGTTTAGATGAATCTATCATATAAAATTATAGCTAAATTTAATGAATAAGAATTGTATTTTTGATAAAAAATTAATGATCAAAGTTGGCGTTATCGGAATTGGACATTTAGGTTCAATACATTTAAAATTATTATCAGAATCTAATTCTTTCAAAGTTGTAGGTTGTTTTGATAAAAATAAGGATTTACAATCCCATATTAATTCCGAAATTCATTTTTATGAAGATGTAAATAAATTGATAACAAAATGTGATGCAATGTTTATTTGTTCGAATACGCCTTCACACTATAAAATGGCAAAACTGTGTTTAGAAAACAAAAAACATGTTTTCATAGAAAAACCTATAACAACTACTTTGGATGAAGCACTTGAATTAATTAAACTTGCTGAAACAAACAACCTCATTGGTCAGGTTGGTCATGTAGAAAGGTTTAACCCAGCAATATCGTCTGTTTTTGATATTATTGATAACCCTAAATTTGTTGAATGTCATAGATTAGCTGAATTTAATCCAAGAGGAAATGACGTTTCAGTTGTATTAGATTTAATGATTCATGATATCGATATTGTACTTAAATTAATAAAGTCAAGAATCAAAAGTGTTAGTGCTAATGGTGTTTCTGTAATAAGTGATTCCCCTGATATAACTAACGCAAGAGTTGAATTTGAAAATGGAGCAGTTGCTAACTTTACTGCTAGTAGAATATCATTAAAGAATATGCGAAAAACTAGATTGTTTCAAAATAACGCATATATTTCTGTTGATTTTTTAGAGAAAAAAAGTGAAGTTGTTAAAATTAGTGATTTCATAGAAAAAATAGATAATTATGCAATGGTTATTGAAAACTCAAATGGTCAAAAAAAACAAATTTATTATTCAAATCCCGAATCAAAACCCGTTAATTCAATTACAGAAGAACATAATGATTTTGCGAAATCAATTATTAACAAAACCTCTCCCCTAGTAAGTTTTAAAGACGGTTTTAATGCTCTAGAATTAGCCACAGAAATAATTAACAAAGTCAATGGAAATAGTTGAAAATTTAATTAAAATTAGAGAAAACATTCCTGAAAATGTTTCACTTATCGCCGTTAGTAAAACTAAACCAACAAATCTTATTGAATTAGCTTATGGCCAAGGTCAAAGGGATTTTGGTGAAAATAAAGTTCAAGAACTAGTCGAAAAACAGGACTCTCTTCCAAAAGATATTAATTGGCACATGATAGGTCATTTACAAAGGAATAAAGTTAAATACATCGCTACTTTTGTTCATTTAATTCATAGTGTAGATAGTTATAGATTATTACTTGAAATAAATAAGCAAGGTTTTAAAAATAATAGGATAATTAATGTACTAGTACAAATTGATATTTCTAAAGACAATACAAAATTTGGATTTACATATACTGAGTTTAATGAACTAATTAAGCTGAATAAGTTTAAAGATTTGAAAAATATAAATTTAAAAGGCATGATGGGTATGGCTTCGTTTTCATCTGACTTGTCAATTATTGAAAGAGAATTTAATGAATTAAATAATTATTATTCTGAACATAAAATAAATTTAAATTTAAATATTCTTTCAATGGGTATGAGTGGAGATTATGAACTTGCAATTAAATGTAATAGCAATATGATTAGGTTAGGAAGTACTATTTTTGGAACTAGAATTAAATAATAAAAAATTGTATTCAATATTAGACGTAGAAACTACTGGGGGAAAATACAATGAAGAAGGAATTACAGAAATTGCAATTTATAGATTTGATGGTGAAAAAATAATTGATCAATTTATAAGTTTAATTAATCCTGAAATTCCAATTCAACCATTTGTTCAACAGTTAACAGGTATAAATAATAAGATGCTTATAAATGCTCCTAAATTTTATCAAATAGCTAAGAGAGTATTGGAGATTACTGATAATTCAATTCTTGTTGCACACAACTCATCATTTGATTACAGAATGCTGAAAATTGAGTTTGATAGATTAGGATATGAATTTAACATACCACAACTGTGTACAGTTAAATTATCAAAAAAAATTCTTCCGGATTTAGATTCTTATAAGCTTGGTAATTTAGTTAAAAGTGTAGGTATACCTATTTCAAACAGACACCGTGCTTCAGGAGATGCATTAGCAACTGTAGAATTATTTAAATTGTTACTATTAAAAGATACGGACAAAGTAATTGTAAACAACTTAGTAATAGAAACAAAAGTTAGTACAAAAAATAAATGGCAAAAATTGATAAACAAACTACCAAATGAAGTTGGAATATATTATTTCCATAATGAAAACGGTAAAATAATATACATTGGAAAGAGTAATAATTTAAAAAATAGAGTAAATCAACATTTAACTGGAAAATCCAAAAAATCATTAAACATTCAATTAGAAATATTTGATATTAGTTTTGAAAGGACTGGAAGTGAATTAATCGCTTTATTAAAAGAAAATATTGAAATTAATAAGCATAAGCCTAAGTTTAATAAACTTTTAAAAAAAATTGTAAAAAAATTCTGCTTGGAAGTATGTGAAAATCAAGAGGGTAGCAAATATTTAAGAATTTGTCATTTTGATGATACTATTAAATATCTAGAATACTATTCGTCCTTAAAAACTGCTAATAATAGACTTGAATTTTTAAAAAATAAATATTTATTAAACCAGTCATTTAGAAATAATAATACTCAGATTGATCTTTTAATAAACGATATAAACTATAAACACAAAAACATGTTGATTATTGACAAAGGAAGAGATATTGATGAAAAGAGTGTTATTGTGATTAAAGACAATAAATATATTGGATACGGTTTTTTCACATTAAATCATCAAATTAATAATTACGATGTTTTAGATTCTTTACTTATTAAGAATGAATATGTTGAAAATTCTAAAGATATTATTATAAAATATTTGAAGAAAAATAAAATTGAAAAACTAATTAATTTTGAATAAATAAAATTGAATAAAAAATTAATTACTATTTCTGGTC
>CAJJCV010000022.1 GCA_905182765.1 Cryomorphaceae bacterium BACL29 MAG-121220-bin8
GCAAGAGCAGTTATTGGTTTTGCAAATTCACTTGGTTGGATACTAAATCCATTAAATTGATACCACGCTTGCGAACCATTAACCTCATTGCCAAAAATAAAAAGTCCAATTAAAGATAGAATTGAAATAACATAAAGAATACTTGAGTATTTTGTAAAAAAGTTGACAGGAAGAATTTGAACAAATAGAAAAATAAATAAAGAAATAATTACAAAAAATAATTGCTTAGTGAAAGGGTTTAAAGAAAAAATTGAATCCAATAAATAAGTTTGTGATGATGAAAAAATATTACCCAGTCCAAGAGCTATTAGTATACCAAGAATTAAAACGCTTAACCAATCTATTTTCTTTATGTTGACTTCACTCATTAATTGAAAAATTATTTTTTGTGTAAGGTTTTAAATATTCTTGCATCAGGTTTCCATTTAAAATATAATTTTCAAGATATTTTCTTTTGACTTCTTTTTTTAAATATTTCTCCATCATTAAACTTGCGATTGGAGCTGCCCATCTTGTTCCCCAATACCCATTTTCTATAAATACTGCAATAGCAATTTTAGGATTTTCTTTTGGAGCAAATCCAATAAATATTGAGTGATCAGTAAGTTGAGATCTTTTGCCTTTTATTTTAATAAAATTTTCAGCAGTTCCAGTTTTACCTACAACATCTATTCCATTTATTTTTGAATTTTGAGCAGTTCCTTTTTCAATTACATCAAACATTCCATCTATTATTTTTTTATAATGAATTGCATTAATTGAAGTATATTTTTTTTCTGTGAATTTAAAATCAATTGAGTCATTACTGATTTTTTTTACTAAGTGAGGTGTTTTGTACCATCCTCTGTTTGCAATTATTGCAGTAATATTTGCCAGTTGGATTGGGGTTGTTAAAATTTCACCCTGTCCAATTCCATTAGAAATAGTTGTTGCTGCTCTCCATCTGTTATTTGGATACCATTTGTCATAATATTTTGAATCTGGTATTAATCCTGGTCTACCCAACGGATGATCATATCCTAAGTAATTTCCTAACCCAAAACTTTTAACATGGTTATTCCATTTATTTATTCCTTCTTTTGAATTAGAATATTTATTTAAAGTATTTTTATAGATAGTAGCAAAATAGGTGTTACAAGAATTGTAAATAGCTGTGTTTAAATCATTGCTAGTTCCTGGCTTACAGTGACATCTCATAAACCTATTCTTTGAATAATAATGTCCTTCGTTACATGAGATTCTAGTTTTAGATGTTATAATATTTTCTTCTAAAGCTATAAGACCATTAATTAACTTAAAAGTTGATCCTGGAGGGTATTGTCCCTGTAATCCCCTGTCAAAAAGTGGTTTCCCAATTGTATCGTTTTTTAGTTTAATATAGTTTTTAGATCTGTCTCTTCCAATTAGTAAATTAGGATCAAAGCTTGGAGCGTTTATAAGAGACAGTATTTCACCGCTTTGTGGTTCAATTGCAATAATACTTCCGAATTTATTAATCATTAGTGAGTCACCATAAACTTGAAGATCTAAGTCAATTGTTAAATTTATATCCTTAGCAGATTTAAAAATTGTATCATAAATCCCATTTTTATACTTTCCTGTGATTCTATTGAAGTTGTCTTTTTGAAAATAGTTAACTCCTTTTACCCCCCTCAACTGTTCTTCATAAGCTTTTTCAATTCCTTGTCTTCCTATTAACTCTCCTGATTCATAATAGCTATTATCTTTAATTTCATAATCATTTACTTCACTTATGTAGCCTAAAATATTTGAAGCTGAATTTAAACGATAATTTCTGTTCGATTTTTTTATTACTGAAAAACCATCGTATTTCCATAATTTTTCTTGAATTATAGCATAATCTTTTTTAGAAATTTGGGACAGAAAAACAGAGGGTTTAATTCTTGAATAATTTTTTGCTTTTTTTATTTTATCTAAAAAAAGTTGTTTGTCAATTTTTAAAATTTTACAAAATTCAGTTGTATCAATTGATTTTAATTCTGAAGGAACTATCATTAAATCATAAAAGGGTTCATTTTCGACTAATAATTTATCGTTTCTATCAAAAATATATCCTCTTTCAGGATAATTATAAACTTTCTCAACAGAATTTTTATTAGATAGTTTAACATCATCAATATTTATTAATTGAACCCAAAAAAGACGAATAATAAAAATTAATGAAGAAGAAATAATTAAAAATGGAAGAAGTTTATTTTTCATTTTCAATCATAATATAAATAAATGTTGAACAAAAAATTAAAGAAATTAATGATGTTATTAATGTCTTGAACATTATTAATGAAATGAATTCAAAACTGAAGGTTTCTAATGAAAAAAGAACTAAATGATGAATTAAAATAATAGAAGATATGTATAAAAGTTTTTGAGAAAAAGTAGATTCTGAAACATAATTTTTAATTAGTTTAATTCCATGCGGATCATAAAACGATCCAAATACAAAATTTAAAATATAAGATCTTAAAAAGGCAATTGATAAACAAGCTGCAGCATTAATTCCTAAAGAATTTGAGTATAGGTCAAGTGCAAATCCAAAGATAAAACTAATTATCATAAAAGTAATTTTGTCAACTTTAATTGGAAATGTAATAATAAAAACTAAACAGATATATGGATCATAAATATCATAAAAATCAAAATTATTAAAAATTAATCCTTGTAATAAAGCAAAAAATATAAATCTTTTTAAAATTAATAAATAGACACTTGCCATTACTTTTTTAATTTTTGAAATTCCTTTTTGTTAAAACTTTCAATTATATATACGTTATTTAAATTACTCATGTCATTATGTAATTTCACTTCTATGTTTAAGTAGTTTTCCCTAATATCATAATCTATAATACTGTCGTCTCTTACGCTTATCTTAATAGCTCTGCCTTTTGTATTACTATGAGTTTCATTTTGACTAATTATTTTAGAAACGGTTCCAATATTAATTCCCTCTGGAAAAATCAATGACATTCCACCCGTAATAATGGAGTCTCCAACTTTAATTTTGGCTGTCTCCGATATGTCATTTAATGTTAAATGTCTTGTGTCAAAGCCATCCCATTCTAACGTTCCAAAATGTTCTGTTCTCTTAACTTTTGCATTAATTTTCATTTCAATATTTAAAATTGACATAATTGAAGAATAGTTTTTTGAAGTAGAATTAATTATGCCTACAATTCCATCAGAACTGATTACTCCCATTTCAGTTTTTAACCCGTCTTTAATCCCTTTATTAATAACTAATCTATTTTTAAAAGATGACAAGTTATTAGAAATCACTTTTGCGTTTTTATATGAGAAATTTATATTAGTTAACGAATCTAAGCTTGTAGGTTTATTAACTTTTTC
>CAJJCV010000023.1 GCA_905182765.1 Cryomorphaceae bacterium BACL29 MAG-121220-bin8
AACAATAGAGACCCAAACATTGTATAAAAAAGTTGATATAAATTCATATTTTTAAAGTCGAAAGTGAAAGATCTTAAATATTTAGGTGTTTATAGTGTTCTTTTAACTACTGCCTTATCATTAAGCCAAGAGGGTTGGGGCTTGTACAATACCGTCATTTACGTATTTGTCATAGTGCCCTTAGCCTAAAGAAATGATTTTGGAAAAAGAATGAAAAATTTAAACAAGAGTGTATTTTTGTAAAAATTAAAAAAATGACAAAAAAGGTTCGTGTTCGTTTTGCGCCAAGCCCAACAGGCCCGCTTCATATAGGGGGTTTAAGAACAGCTTTGTTTAACTATTTGTTTGCTAAAAGAAATGGGGGAGATTTTGTTGTTAGAATTGAAGATACCGATCGAAACAGATACATTGAGGGAAGTGAAAAACACATCATGGATTCACTAAAATGGTGCGGACTAACAATAGACGAAGGTCCTGAAAATAAAGGCTCGTATGGCCCCTACAGGCAGAGTGAAAGAAAAAAGTTATATGAAACAAAAATACAAGAGCTTTTAAAAAAGGGGCGCGCATATTATGCTTTTGACAAAAAAGAAGACTTAGATTTTCACAGAAAAGATCATGAAAAAAAGGGTAAAACTTTTATGTATAATGCCCATAACAGAAAAAAACTTAACAACTCGCTTTCATTATCTGTTGAAGAGACAAACAAGCTTGTAAATAGCGGAGCTGAGCATGTAATAAGATTTAAAACACCTGCTAAACAGGAAGTTATATGCAAAGATGAATTAAGGGGGGTTGTTCGCGTGTCAACAGAAACAATTGACGATAAAATTCTATTTAAAAGTGACGGAATGCCAACTTATCATTTTGCAAATGTGATTGATGATTATGAAATGGAAATATCACATGTAATACGAGGAGAAGAGTGGCTCCCTTCATTGCCTCTACACTGGCTACTGTACGAAGCTTTTGGGTGGGACAACAAACCTAAGTTTGTGCATCTACCGTTAATTCTTAAGCCAGTAGGAAAAGGCAAACTATCGAAAAGAGATGGAGACAAATCTGGTTTTCCTGTTTTTGCAATACAGTGGGAAAACGAGGGGGTTATTAAAGGTTATAAAGAGCATGGTTATTTGCCTGAAACCGTTATAAACTTTCTAAGCCTTCTGGGTTGGAATCCAGGAAGTGAAAAAGAAATATTTACTCTAAAAGAATTAGTTGAAGTTTTTTCTTTAGAAAACCTAAATAAATCTGGCGCTAGATTTGATCCTGAAAAAAATGAATGGTTTAATCATTCTCACATTCAAAAAACTGGTGGCAGGCAAATTACATCTAGGTTAAAGAATGATTTTTTTGATTTTGTTTCTAAAGATGACGACAAAAGACTTCACAAAATTACTGAGCTTATAAGGCCTAGGCTTAATACCTTAAATGATGTTTTTAAAGCTTCAAGGTTTTTCTTTGAAAATCCAGAAAACTATTCTGAAAAACAATTTAAAAAATTAAAAAAATCTAATTACAAAGAAATTCTGGAAGGCATAATTATACAAATAGATTCGACAAAGGATTTAAACTCGTTTAAATCCTCTTTAGAAGAATTAGTTCTGAAAAACGAATGGAATTTTGGAAAAGTAATGGGACTCCTAAGGCTTTCTTTAGTGGGAGAACTTTCAGGGCCTGATCTTTTTGATATTGTTGCTCTTTTGGGAAAAGATGTTTGTACGTTCAGAATAAAGCTTTTATTAAAAGCTTTTGACACTATAGATGTTTAAACAACATTCTTGAAAGAACCTTTCTTTTGATGTTAAATTTTCGTACCTTATAAGCTAACCCTAAAACAATATATATATATGATTTTTTACATTCCTTTATTAGTTATTTTATCCTTTGCTCTTCTTTTTGGAACCTTTTTTGTGGTCAAACAACAGTCCGCCGCTGTAGTGGAAAGGTTTGGAAAGTTTACCGGAATTCGACAATCTGGTCTTCAGCTTAAAATTCCAATAATAGATAGAGTTGCAGGAAGGCTAAGTTTAAGAATTCAACAGCTTGATGTTGTGGTTGAAACAAAAACAAAGGATGATGTTTTTGTGAAAATTAAAGTTTCTGTACAATTTGTTGTCTTAAAAGAAAAGGTTTATGACGCTTTTTACAAATTAGACTACCCGCATGACCAGATAACTTCATATGTTTTTGATGTAGTAAGAGCAGAAGTTCCTAAAATGATTCTTGACGATGTTTTTGAGAAAAAACATGATGTTGCAATAGCTGTAAAAGGCGAACTTAATGAAGCTATGAAAAACTATGGTTTTGATATAGTAAAAACTCTTGTTACAGATATTGATCCGGATTCACAAGTAAAAGAGTCAATGAATAGAATTAACGCTTCTGAAAGAGAAAAAGTTGCGGCACAATTTGAGGGTGATGCTCAAAGAATTTTAATAGTTGAAAGAGCAAAGGCTGAGGCGGAAAGCAAAAGACTTCAAGGACAAGGAATTGCTGATCAAAGAAGAGAAATCGCTAGAGGATTAGAAGACTCTGTTAAAGTTTTAAATGGAGTGGATATAAATTCTCAAGAAGCATCTGCTTTGATTGTTGTAACTCAACACTACGACACGCTGCAATCGGTGGGTAACTCAACTAATAGTAATTTAATTTTAATGCCAAACTCTCCGCAAGCAGGGTCGGAGATGTTAAACAACATGGTGGCTTCATTTACCGCAAGCAATCAAATAGGAGAAGAAATGAAAAAAGCTTCGTTGAAAAAAGAAAATGAGAAAAATAAAAAGTAATCTTATTTTTTCCAGTTGTCTCTAAGGCCAACTGTTTTGTTAAAAATGGTTAAGGGTGTTTTGTTGTTATCCACAATAAAATACCCTTTTCTTTGAAACTGAAACTTATCGCCTATTTCGGCTTTGGATAGAGATGGTTCTGCTTGAGCAAAAACAGTTTTAGAAGAATTTGGGTTTATCATTTTTAAAAGCTCTTCTTCGCTTTCAGACTCTGCAGGATTCGGATTCTCGAAAAGCCTATCGTATTCGTTGACCTCAATTTTTATTGATGCTTTTTTAGAAACCCAATGCAAAGTTCCTTTTACTTTTCTTTGACTTTCTTCAGATCCAGAGCCGCTTTTGCTTTTTGAATCGTAAGTACACAAAACCTCTATAATGAAGTTATTATCGTCATAAACTACTTCATTAGCTTTTATAATATACGCGCTTTTTAACCTTACCTCTTTACCTATGGTTAGTCTAAAAAACTTTTTATTTGCATCAATTTTAAAATCTTCTTTTTCAATATACAGTTCTTTGCCAAAAGGAACTTCTCTTTGTCCAGAGAGTGGGTTTTCTGGATTGTTTTCGGACAAAAGAATCTCGTCTTCATTGTTTGGATAATTAGTAATGGTAAGTTTTAAAGGGTCCATTACAACCATTACTCTGTTTGAGGTTTTATTAAGCTCTTCTCTTGCGCAAAACTCTAGCAAAGAAGCTTCTATAATGTTTTCTCTTTTAGCGACACCAGCTAGCTTAACAAACTCTTGCAACGCTTCTGGAGGATACCCTCTTCTTCTAAGTCCAGAAATAGTTGGCATTCTGGGGTCGTCCCAGCCGCTAACAGCACCAGACTTAACTAACGACATTAGTTTTCTTTTTGAGGTAATTGTATGGCTAAGATTTAGCCTAGCAAACTCTCTTTGTTTGGGTTTAGTTTTTTCTGGTTGTGCAATTTGTTTTAAAAACCAATTATAAAGTTCTCTATGGGGTTTAAACTCTAAGGTGCATAATGAATGTGAAATTTGTTCAATGTAATCTGACTCTCCGTGGGCCCAATCGTACATTGGATAAATAACCCACTTTGCTTTTGTTCTTGGGTGCTCTTTTCTTATAACACGGTAAAGTACCGGATCTCTTAAAAGCATGTTATTGGCGCTCATGCTTATTTTTGCGCGCAAAACATGTTTTCCTTCACCAAAAAGCCCGTTTTTCATGTCAGTAAACAATTTAATGTTTTCCTCTACGGATCTATCTCTATAAGGACTGTTAACTCCGGGGGTTGTTGGGGTTCCTTTTTGATTTGCTATTTCATAGGAAGACTGTGAATCAACGTATGCTTTATTATTTTTAATTAGATCAAGTGCCCATAAATAAAGTTGTTCAAAATAATCTGAAGCAAATCTTTCTTCGTCCCAATTGAAACCAAGCCAAGAAACATCGTCTTTAATAGCATTAATATAACGTTGTTCTTCCTTTTCAGGATTTGTGTCGTCAAAGCGCAAGACAATAGGCGCATTATATTTTTCTGCCAATCCAAAATTTATACATATTGCCTTAACGTGACCTATGTGTAAAAAACCGTTTGGTTCGGGCGGAAACCTAAACTTAAGAAGAGACTGTTCGAGCCCCAAAGAAAGGTCTTCATCAATAATGTTTTCAATAAAGTTTTTAGATTCTTTCAATTGATAAAAAAAGCAAAGTTAAATAATTCCTTAGTCTTTTTCTTTGTTTAAACTATCTTTGTTTACATGGGGAAAATTATACTTAAGAACGTTAGGTGCTATTCTTTTCACGGATGCCTTAAAGAGGAGGGGCTTATTGGAAGTGAATATCTAGTTAGCCTAAAGGTAACAGCGTCATTAAAAAAAAGCGCTCTATCTGATCGCTTGTCTGAAACAGTAGATTATGTTTTGTTGAACCAAATAATAAAACACGAAATGGCAAAGCCTTCAAAACTTTTGGAAACCGTAGCTAACAGAATAAACAAAAGTGTTTTTAAGAAAGATCTTCGAATAACAAAGTCTATTGTAACAATAACCAAGGTTTGTCCGCCTATAAATGGAGATGTTGAGGGTGTCTCTGTAAAATTAAAACAAAAAAAAGATTCTAAATTTTAAAAAAGTGTATTTTTGCGCAATAATGGCACTGTGGCCGAGTGGCTAGGCAGAGCTCTGCAAAAGCTTGTACAGCGGTTCGAATCCGCTCGGTGCCTCAAAAAAACCTCTTTTATTAGGGGTTTTTTTATTCAAAAAAGCCTTTGAAAATCAAAACAATTCCTATAATTAAAATTATCGTGTTTACCGCTAGCTTAATTTTAACTATAATGTCTTTGGTTAAACTACTTTTTAGTTGTTGTGCTAAATATATTTTTCCTAGATCAATAGAAAAATAAGTTCCTACAATAACTAAAAAAAACATCACCATTTTGTATTCTGTTTCTTGGAAACCCGGACCATAATTGGCCACAACCAGTATCCAAAAAACCAAAACAGCAAAGTTTATAATGTTTAACAAAAACCCTTTAATGATGTTTTTGATAAGGTTTGGAGATTCAGAGCTGGGGTCAAATACATATTGATTGGTTTCTTCCTTGTTTTGATACATGCCCAAAAGGGTTATTCCCGCATAAAAAGAAAGCAAAACTCCTCCCAACAATTTCCATGATGGATTTTCCTGTATAGACACCAAAAGACTGCTTGTACTCGCGTAAGCAATTCCAAAAAAAACGATTTCCGAAAAGACAACGCCTATATTAAAAAAGACAGCTGCCTTAAACCCTTTGCTAACACTAATTTCTAAAATTGTAAAAAAAACTGGACCAATAGTAAAAGACAAAATTATCCCTAAAAAAATTGCAGGCAAAAAATCAGTCATTATTTTTGATTTCTGTTATGTTTCCGCCAAGAGATATTGTTTGGTTGAGTGTTTTAGGACTACCATAAACATCAATTGCTCCGCCAAGAGAAGCTTTAGCTTCAAAAACATCTCTAGCGTGTGCTTTACATGATCCCCCAGATGAAACACTTACTTCTGTTTGGCTAGAAAAAAGATTATTGGCTTTTACCACTCCCCCTGATTTTGCAGAAGATTGAAAAGAAAACGTAGTTCCTTTTATGTTTATTACACCCCCGCTATTAGCGCTGGCTGTTGTTTTTTCTGTTTGTAAGTTAAGATCAATTTGACCGCCTGATGATGCCTTAAGGTACATTGTGGATTGATTAAGAGTGTCTTTTGAAATAACGGTTGCGGACTGTTTGGCTTCAATTAAAAAAATTCTGCTTTTGTGTTTAAGTTTTATTACAGTGTTTTGGCCTTTAAGCTTTTTTACAAGCTGCATTCTTAAAGTTAATGCACCTGATTTGTTTATCACAACCACATTTTCAGTATTATCACCTGTAATTTTAATGTTATTTTCTGACGATTTTTCTAAAACCACATTAATTCCGTCTAAAACTTTAAGCTCCTGAAAGTCTCCAATGTTTTTTTCAATTTGAGAAAAAACAATTTGAGATACTAATAAAAAGAATATTTTCTTTATCATACTTTGCTTCTAATTTAGAATTAAAATTACATTTTTTCTATTAATGAAAAATCAATTTGTTTTTTAGATTCATTAACCGCAACAACCTTTATTAAAACCTTGTCTCCTAATCTGTACTCTTCTTTTGTGTGCCTTCCTAAAAGCAATAGTTCTTTCTCTAAAAAAGTGAAATAATCTCCTGGAACATCTTTGATTCTAATAAAACCTTCGCATTTATTTTCGACTGCTTCAACAAAAACCCCCCTGTCATTTATACCAGAGATAACCCCTTCAAAACTTTTATTTATCTGTTTAGACATAAACTTAACCTGCATAAATTTAATCGATGCTCTTTCTGCTTTTGTGGCAACTTCCTCTCTAAAAGAACAGTGCAAACATAGTTTTTCTAAATTTTCTAATTTCTTTTGATTTAAAAGAATTCTTTCAAGCTCCCTGTGAACCAAAACATCCGGATACCTTCTTATAGGAGAAGTAAAGTGTGTATATTTTTCAAAAGACAATCCAAAATGTCCAATATTCTTTGTTGAATACTTCGCCTTGCTCATGCTTCTTATAACTAAAGTGTCTATTAAGTTTTTTTCTGCTGAGTTTTCGGTTTTTTTAAGTAATAAATTTAATTCATTATTGATGTTGTTTGCATTTCTTAAGTTTTGGTTATAACCTAGTTTTTTTACAATTCTTTCAAGGGTAATTATTTTTTGTTCATCTGGATAGTCGTGAATTCTAAAAAGCCCGTTTTTATGTTTTACAAACTGATTTGCCACTTTTTTATTGGCTAACAACATGAACTCCTCAATTAGTTTATTAGCATCTAAAGATTCTTTAATTATTGTTTTAATGGGTTCTTTTTCTTTGTTTAATACAAATTTCACCTCTTTTTTATTAAAAGAAATAGATCCTTTACTGTGTCTTTGGTCTCTTAGTGTTTTTGCTAGTTTATTGATTACATATATTCCTTCTTCAACTTCTTTATTTATTTCTTTTTGTTTATTATCTAAAGAAACTTCTTTTGGAATTTTGTTAGAGTTATTGTCAATTACATATTGAGCTTCTTTATATGAAAGCCTTTCGTTTGAATTAATTAGAGTTTTCCCAAACCATTCGTTTATAATTAAATTGTTTTTAAAAGTAAAAACAGCGGAAAAAGCATACTTGTCTTCTTTAGGATTTAAAGAACATAAATTATTTGAAATTTCTTCTGGAAGCATAGGAACAACCCTATCAACCAAATAAACCGAAGTAGCCCTCTTTTCTGCCTCTTTATTTAAAGTAGTGTTTTGTTTTAAAAAGTGTGATACATCTGCTATATGAATACCTATTTCGACGGTTTCTTTATTAATTTTATTAACTGAAATTGCATCATCAAAATCTTTTGCGTCAGCGGGGTCGATTGTAAAAGTTGTTATGTGTTTAAAACTTTTTCTTTTATTATCTTCCTTTGTGTTTTGAAGGTTTTTTAATAATTCCGCTTCCTTAATTATATTACTTTCAAATTCGTACGGAAGTTCAAATTCCTCAAGTATAGCGTGTATTTCATTGTTTATATTGCCTTTTTCACCTAGTGTTTTTAAGACATTTGCAATAGGTGTTTTATTTTCCCAATTAAAAATTTCAAACACAACAATATCATTATTATTAAAACTGTTGGTGTTACACCCAAACGTAACTTTGTCTTTGTTTGAATTATATTCAATATACTTTTTATTATCCTCAGAAAAAATAACACCTACATATCTTTCTTTTTTTCTTTTAATTACATTAATTACCTCAACTTCTCTGTTGGATATTTTAACACATTCAACCGTATCTCCATTTAGAGAGTTTTTAGTGTTTTTTTCTGAAATATAAAAATCTTTATCATTACCCTCAACTATTAAAAATCCAGATCCTTTTTGTGTTTTATCAATAACACCTATTATCTTATTGCTTTTTTGTAAAACATAGCAACCTGGATTTTTCTGAACTAAAATTCCTTTTTGCTCTAAGTTTTCTAAAGCTTTTTTTATTAATATTATATTTTTCTCTTTTAATCTGCTTTTAATTTGTCTAAAATTTAAAGAATTATTGTTAGAAATTTTATTAAATATTTGAATTATAGAGTTGTTATAAGTATTTGTTTTTTTCTTTGACATTACAAATCAAAGATAATCTTAAATAAATTCACAGAAGATTTAATAGTTAACATTTATATAATTATAATAAATAGATTTTTAAAAATATATGTTTATTATTATAGCTTGTTAACTTCTACAATAAATAAATTATGTAAGAAATATATTAAGACATATTAACAGATTATATGTTTAAAAATTTTTTTTACAGAAGAAGAAATGTAGATATGAACAGGTGTTAATTAAAAAAAAGTTTATAAGTATTAAATAAAATAATGTTAATAATTATAAAACTAATGTTTATTAAATGATAATAAATAGTAACAAAAGATATTTAAATTTAATAATTGGCATATTCAGGAATGTTATAATAATAAATGAACAACTAATCAACTAATTATAAACAAATGAAAATAGCAATTGGAAACGACCACGCAGGTACTGAATATAAAAAAGAAATACATAAATTACTTCTAAAGAACGGCCACGGTGTTAATAATCACGGAACAGACAATAATAATAGTGTAGATTATCCCGACCATATTCATCCAGTAGCCAAACAAGTAGAAAAAGGCGAAGTAGATTTTGGTATAATTATCTGCGGGAGCGGGAATGGAGCCAATATGACGGCAAATAAACATCAAAAAGTTAGATCTGCCCTTTGTTGGTCAAAAGAAATAGCAGAGCTTTCAAGAACCCACAATAACGCTAATATTTTAAGTATTCCCTCAAGGTTTGTAAGTTTAAGTGAGGCCATTGAAATGGTTAAAACTTTTTTAAACACAAGCTTTGAAGGAGGAAGACACTTAACAAGGGTTAATAAAATATCAAAAAAATAAAATGAAAATAAAGTGGGTTAACAAAAAATGGAATAAACTTACTACAGAGGAACTTTATAGTATTTTAAGGCTTAGGTCAGAGGTTTTTGTTGTAGAGCAAGATTGTGTTTATCAAGACATAGACAATAAAGATCAAAAAGCAATTCACCTTTTAGGGTATCTAAACAATGAGCTTTTGGCTTATTCTAGGGTTTTTGACGAGGGGGATTATTTTAAGGAAACATCCTTTGGAAGAGCTATAATAAAAAAAGAAGAAAGAGGATTAGGCTATGGAGATGAACTTGTAAAAGAGTCTTTAAAAATAATCAAAAACGAATACGGAAACAAAAAGGTTAAAATTTCTGCTCAAGCCCACTTAAAAAACTTTTACAGTAAGCACGCGTTTAAAACAAAAGGAAACGAATACTTAGAAGATGGTATTCCCCACGTTTCAATGGAAAGTCTTTAAAATTAAATTATTTAAACATTCAGAAATTTCTTTAGAGGAAACTTCTTTTTTTCCATGAAACAAAACAAAAAGAAACCCATCTTTTTTTTCTAACAAAGCGCTAGGCAAAAGTCTTATTTGTTCTTTTATTCTGCGTTTTATTAAATTTCTCTTAACAGCCAACGGAACTAGTTTTTTAGGAACAGAAACGCCTATTTTTAAAAAAGACTCACTTGGCAGATAGATTGTTCTTAAAAACTTATATGAACAAGATTTTCCGTTTTTAAAAAGGTTCTCTATGTCTTTTTTGTTTTTTAAAGAGTTTTTTTTGTTAAAAAGAAACATTTATAACTTATATATATTGTTTTTTAAATCAACATCGGCCAAAAGACCAGAAGGGTCTATTTCTATTTTCACAACCTCTTTTTGTAAAGGAAAAGAATAGAAAGGTGATGCCCATCCCCAAGAGGGAAGTATTTCAAAACTAGAACTTAACTCTTTTTTTAACCCCCTCATAAGATCAGTAGGAATATAATAATGTTTTTTTGTTTCATCCTTAAACGTAACAACCAGCTCTATAGGCATTGGGATTAATCCTTTTCTTTCCAAAACAGCATTTCCTTTCGTATATGTTATTGCATAATCAATTTTCTCTGCAGTTCGAGTCCAGTCGTTTAAGTACCATTCAAGCTCTAAATCTGAAACTTTTTCTGCAACTCTTTTAAAATCATTAGGACTAGGGTGTTTAAATTTAAATTCATTAAAATAGCGTTTAAGAATTTTTTTTAATGTTTTAGGACCAACGATATAACCAAGTTGAGCTAAAAAAACAGAACCCTTGCTGTAGGCCGAAACGCTGTATGCAAAATTATAATTATACCTGTCAGAATGAGTGGTTTGCGGCTGTTCAACCCCTGAGTTTGCCAAACGA
Source organism: Cryomorphaceae bacterium BACL29 MAG-121220-bin8 (assembly GCA_905182765.1). GTDB lineage: Bacteria > Bacteroidota > Bacteroidia > Flavobacteriales > Flavobacteriaceae > MAG-121220-bin8. Next base: position 10,621 of record CAJJCV010000023.1, read on the forward strand.
CGATAACTGTCGTAAGACCTTTTAAAAGGGTTTTTGGGTGTTTTGCCCAAAACACTGTTTTCAGCCAGAACATCAATATAAGAGGCAAACCCTTCGTCCATCCAAGGGTGTTTTGCCTCGTTGTTGGCTAAAATATGTTGAAACCAAGCGTGAGCCATTTCATGAGAGGTAGTGCCAAGCAACCGAGAATATTGTTCTCCGCCAGTTATTAGGGTGGACATCGCATATTCCATACCTCCGTCACCACCTTGAATAATAGAATATTGTTTCCAGGGATATTCACCAATATTTTCGTTAAAATATTTCATAAGGCCAACACTATGAGGTTGAAGCTTTCTCCAATTTTCTTGATTGGTTTTATACAAAAAATGCAAATCAACGTCGTTAGGTCCTTTAACCACATCGTGAATAAAATCAGGATCAGCGGCCCACGTAAAATCATGCACGCTAGGGGCAAAAAAATGCCATGTTAATTTTTCTTTTTCAGAGTGATCAATGGTTTTGTTTTTGGGATGATAGCCATAACCAATTTCGGTTGAATTTTGCAAATATCCAGTCCCTCCCAAGATATAGTTTTTGTCAATTGTTATTTTTACGCTATAATCTCCCCAAACACCATGAAATTCTCGGGCAATATAAGGGTTAGGGTGCCAGCCTTCAAAATCATATTCTGCAAGCTTAGGATACCACTGAGTCATTGATAAAGCAACCCCGTCTTTATTGTTCCTGCCAGACCTTCGAATTTGTTTAGGGACAACCCCTTCAAACAACAAAGTAAGTTTTGTTTTTTTACCAGGCAACAAAACCTTGTTTAATCGAGCCAATAAAACAGTTTCTTGTTGTTCAAAAAAGACAGGTTTACCATCTTGTTTTAGTTCGAAAACAGACAAATCGCCTTCTTCGTTTTCCCCCAATTTACTTATTCTGTCTTTTACCCTACTGTCGGGATCACTGATGTTTAGCGACCTAACATCCATTTGGCTTCCAGGCTTAAAAGCGTTAAAATAAAGATGATAATAAACTTTGCTTATTGTGTCAGGGGAGTTGTTTGTATATAAAATCTCTTGACTTCCATTAAACCTATATGACTCAACGTCAATATCGACGTTCATTTCATAGTCGGCATTTTGTTGCCAGTTAGACTGAGAAAGCAAAACAAAAGGCAAAGAAAAAAACAGGTAAAAAAGAAGTTTCATATTAGATCAATTAAATATTTCGTCAAAAGTAAAAGTTTTGTCAATTCTAACACCTTTCTCTGTGTTTTTTAATGTTATAATCTGGTTATGAGGGTCGTGCTCTAAAAACAAGTAATAGTTTTTGTCTACAGCTTCTTTTAGAAAAAGTTCTTTTTCACTCATTGAAACCAAAGGCCTTACGTCATAACCCATTACATAAGGAACAGGAACGTGTCCCGCAGTTGGCAACAAGTCAGCGGCAAAAACAAGAGACTTGCCTTTGTAAGTAATTTTGGGAATCATTTGTTTTTCCGTGTGTCCATTGACAAACAAAACCTCAAACCCCAACTTTTTTTTATACTCAAATCCTTTCTCGTGTTCGGAAACAAAAGACAGAGCGCCAGAAGACTCAATAGGATCAAGATTTTCTTTTAGAAAAGAAGCTTTTTCTCTTGGATTAGGGTTTTTTGTTGCCCAATCCCAATGATTTTGTGAGCTCCAGTAATTAGCGTTTTTAAATAAAGGTTTATAAAAAGATTTTTTAACATCCCAAACAATCCCACCGCCACAATGATCAAAATGAAGGTGTGTGAAAAGCACGTCTGTTATTTCGTCGCAAGAAAATCCTACAGCGTTAATTGACGACACTAAATCATACCCACCCCATTTAAAATAATAACTAAAAAACTTTTCAGACTGTTTGTTTCCCATTCCTGAATCAATCAAAACAAGCTTATTCTTATCTTCAATTAGCATACATCTTGAAGCCATGTCAATCATGTTGTTTGAGTCAGAAGGGTTGGTTTTTTGCCACAAGCTTTTAGGAACAACACCAAACATTGCGCCTCCGTCAAGTTTAAAATTACCAGCCTCAATAGGGTATATTTTCACAATTAATTTTTCATAGTTAGTCTAAGCACCGAACAAGCCGAATTTTCTGTAAACTTGTCTTTACCGCCGCCCAGTAATAAATTAATCCAACCGTCTTTTTCGGGGCTTCCTAAAATCAATAAATCATACTCAGACGAAATAGAAGATAGAGAGTCCACCGGGTCTTCGCTTTCAACAATCCTAAGTTCAGTTTTAATTTTTAAAACCGAAAGTAAATTCATAGACTTTTTCTCCATTTTTTTGGACAAAGCCTTAGAAAAAGAAGGAGGAACAATATGCAAAAGTGAAAGCGATGCTCCATAAAAAGAACAAATTCTTTCAGCAACAGCTAAAAAGTTTTTATCCTTTCTTCCGGGTCTTAGCGCAATAAGCACTTTGCTAATGTTCTTAACCCCGTTGTCTTTAAAAAGAGCAAGGTTAGAGTTAACGTTTGTCAATAACCAGCCAATAGGGTTTCGCACCAAAATACCACTGTGAGCCCTTCCGTTCCAACCCATTACAAGCCAATCACAATTAACCTGCCCGCTAAGCAAAGCAACAGTGTTAGAAACCTCATGAGTAACCAAAGATTCAAAAACAATTTCTTGTTCACGAACTTCAGCAAGCCTTTTGAGTCTTCTTTTAATAGACAAAACCTTTGGCGTGTCGTTATTTATTGCCTCTAAAAAAGTTTGATTAGGAACTTCTGTTATATTAACGGCCTGAACATAATTTTTGGCATTAATTGCACATGCAATTTCTGTAAGCATTTCTTCAGATTTTTCATTCCCAAGAAAAGGAACAATAGTTCCTGCGTTTGAGGCTAAAGTAGAGATTGCTGTTTTTTTGACAGGCAACGACAAACTTCTCTCGGGAGCGTCTTTTTTATAAAACAAAAACAAAGCCGGAATATGTCCGTAGTTAGTTAAAACACCTGTTCTTGTGGCTCTTTTGCCAATTGCCAGATACACAATAAAACCAATTGCAGAAATAACCAGGATAGATAAAAAAGGAACTAGCCCTAAAAGAAACAACAAAACGATTCCGCTAAAAATACCAAAAAGCTGTAAAAAAGGATATAATGGAGACCTATATGAAGGCTTGTACCACTGAGCTGAGGTTTCTCGCAAGATTATAACACAAAGATTAACAAAAACAAACATCATTACCATAAAAGCACTTGCAAGTTTAGCTATTTTAACAACATCTAAAAACAAAATAACAAAAGCCATAACAACACAAGTGAACAAAATAGAGGCTACTGGAGTTAAATATTTAGAGTGAATTTTTGAAAAGAAAGAAGGAACTAAAAGATCTCTTGCCATTGCAAAAGGAAATCTAGACGCCGCCAGCACACCTGAGTTAGCGCCAGACATGAGGGTTAAAACCCCAACAAAAGCAACGGCATATCCAAAAGATGTTCCACCAATTAGCTCCGAAAGCGTATGAATAGGCCTTAGGTCTACAGAAAGTGTTTTAGGGTCAACATTACCAACTAGAACAAAAGAAATAAAAACATAAATCCCTGCGATAAACAACAAAGAAAGAATCATTGCTAAAGGAAGGTTTTTATCAGGGTTTTTAATTTCACCCGCTATTGCAGCAATTTTAATTACACCAGAGTACGAAAGGTAAACAAAAGCAACAGCAGAAATTAAACCAACACTCCCCTCTTTCATAAAAGGCTTCAAAAACGATTCTTCAACTGTTGAAAATCCAAAGAAAAAAAGCGCAGCTAGACAAACAAGACTTATAATAACAATAACAAGCTGAACCTTCCCGACTTTCTTAACACCAAAAACGTTTAGAAAAAAAATAAAGACCAAAAAACCAATGGCAACTAGTCGGGTCATGCCGTCGTCAACATTTGTAAGTACAGCCAGATAAGCGCCCAGTCCAATTAAAGCAAAGGAACTTTTTAAAAGTAAAGATAGCCATAGACCAATTCCTGAAATAGTTCCAAATAAAGGGCCAAATGCACGCTCTATATAAACATAAGTTCCACCCGAAGAAGGCATTGCTGTGGCAAGCTCAGATTTGGAGAGGGCAGCGGGCAAAACACAAAGAGCTCCAAGAAGATACGCCAACCAAACCGATGAGCCGGTTATTCCAGAAGCAAAACCAGGCAGCACAAAAATACCACTACCAAGCATGCCCCCAATACTAATAGCAATTACATATGGCAAAGAAAGACTCCTGTCTAATTTTTTCATTTAAATAAAAATAATGTTTTTAAACAGAATTCCTATAAAGAAGCTTTTAATTCTATAATATCTTTTTCAAGCTGTTCAACCTCTAGCCTTAGGGTTCCGTTATACACACCACGAATATTCTTATTGTTATCAACAAGAATAAAATATTCAGAGTGAAGAAACTCTGTACTGTCCTTTGAGAAACCAAAATCTTCTTCAGCAAAATAAGATTTTCGGGCTAGTTCATATATTTTAGACTTAGACCCTGTTAAAAAATTCCAGTTGGAAGAATTAATATCATAGAATTTTGCGTAATTTTTTAATTTGTTCGGACCGTCTATCCAAGGGGTTACTGAAAAAGACAAAAGACTTACTAAAGAGTCGTTGAAAAAGGATTTTTCAAGAGGCTTCATGTTGGAGGTCATAACTGGACAAATATCCGTACAAGTTGTAAAGATAAAATTAGCAACATGAATTTTGTTTTTTAAGCTATTTGAAGAAAAGACAATACTGTCTTGATTTAAAAAACTAAAATCAGGTATAGTGTGAGTAATTTTTTTCTTCACTTCACTGGGTTTTAGAAATAAAGGTGTAAAGTCAGGGGTGTTGTAATAGGGGAGTGAGGCGGTTTTTTCGCAGCCAACAATTAAAAACAGTATTATGCTAAGTTTTACCCAATTCATCAGAAACATTTATACAGTTTTTGGTCCCAAGCAAACCGTATCTTCGGTTGTTTTTTATTACGTAGTTAGATCGTACTTTTCCGTTAAGATACCATACTTTTTGTGATCCAAACTCATACCCCGCCTTATAATTCCTTTCCTCAAACAAGAAACCGTTTTTTGTCCAAAACCTGTTGGTTCCGTTATATTCACCATTTTCAAATTGATAAATAAAATTTAATGAACCGTTTTTATAATACCCATTATAATCGCCCACCTTTTTATTTTTTTTAAAATACCGAACTTCTTTTAACACTGCGTCTTTATAAAATTTTTTCCACACCCCACTTTTAAGGCCGTTTTTATAAGCACCTGTCCACAAAGTATCGGGGGAGTTTTTGTGAAGACCATAAACCTTTCCAGAAAAAGGCAATTTATTATAAACCACAGGGTTTTTTGACAAATCTAAATTTACATCGCTGTTACTTAAAAGAACTTGGGTTTTTTCGCTTTGACAAGACAAAAAAAACAAAAAACAAAAAATAAGAGCCCTATTCACTGACTGTTCCGGGTGAGCCATAATAGCCGCTTCCGTTAATATAAGGCGCGTCAGCCGTTGTGTGATAATGGTATATGCCATCTGTAAATTCTTTTGTAGAATGGGAGTGTCCATGAAAAGAGTCAAGGTCTGAGCTAGAGATTGTTTGTCCGTTTTCTTCTGGACCGTAAACAGGGAACCCGTCTAATAAAAACCCCAAAAGAGCGTCTTTACTTGCGTTTGTTGTCAGCCAAAAAGGCTCCATATGATAATGATATCTTCCTCCGGAACCATTTTCAGCCCCAGGTGACAAAGGAGCAGGATGCCCATTATAATTATCAAAAGAATTCACCTCTCTAGTTAAGGGCTGGTTCATACCAGCATATTGATTATAAAAAGGCACACCGTTTAGTGAGACCCCAATTGGCCCCATTGAAGTAGGGTTGTTTCGAGATGATTTTGAAGGTGAATTAGGAATTTTAAATGAAATAGAGAGCTCAGAAACTCTATTAGGGTTTAAATTAAAACTTCCAGAGTGAAAGACATTAGGACTTGTAGGATCGTATGCTTCATACTTTGCGTCATGCCACTTGGTATCTTTAAAATAAGGACTCTTATGGTCTGGAACACCATTGGTGTTTATATAAACATAACCACTAGAAATAGTGATTTCTGACGTTATACCATAAACTTTTTTATAAATTTCTAAAGGAATTGTAACGGAGTTGGTGTTTTCGTTTAAAGCCTCTTCTTCTGAGTCTGAACACCCAAAAAACAAGACAATTAAACAAATGCTAGATATAAAAAACTTAAAGTTATTTTTCATGTTAACTAATTTATACAAAATTAGATTAAAAAAATCATTAACGGTTTAATAACCTCAAAATCACCTAAAATCAACTGTTAATTAACATAAGGAGTGTTTTTAGTTTCGAATTACACCTAGTTGTAAAACCAATTCGTTTTTAGCGGCACTATCCACTTCGTTTAAAGGAAGTTGGTTAGGACTTAACAAGTTAGGAAACTCCAAAGGGTTGGCTGAAAGGTCGTATAAAGCCTCGTTGCCATCACTAAAATAAATATACTTGTGGGTTTTATTTCGTATAGTGTAGTCTTGGCCAAAAGAGTTTGAGTTGTATTTTTCAGAATACACAAACTCTCTTTTGGAAGCGTTAGAATAAGAAAAGAGCTCTTTAAAACTTTTACTATCGTGCTTTTCGTTAATTCCGGCTCCTGCCAAATCTAATATGGTGGCAAATAGATCTGTGCCATTAATTAAAGCATCTTCAGTCTCGCTAATTCTAGAAATGCCTTTCCCAGAAATGATCATAGGAACATTTATACCACCCTGGAATATAGATCCTTTAGCTCTTCTACTATTATAAGTTTGTACTACCTGATTTGGGGTTCCGTTGTCTCCAACAAAAAGAATAATCGTGTTTTTTAATACTTCATCTGAAAAAGAATTTAAAAGCCGCCCCATTTCTGCATCCATAGCTTCTATCGATGCCATGTAATAAGGCAAAGGATTTGCCTCGATATTAGCGCTATCGTTAGAAAGAGGCCCTTGTTTGTGAAGCTCTGACGGGGGAACATGAAATGGCGTATGAGGAGAGTTGTAAGCAAGCCACAAGAACCACGGACTGGACTGGTCCTTAGTCCATTCAATGGCTAAATCAGTAAGTTTCGAGGTTATGTAAGATGAAGATAAAGATGTTTGTCCGTTTTTTGTCAAATTCCAATTGTAATAAGAGTTCACGGAGCCAGAGAGAAGACCTGCGAAATAATCAATTCCCATTTCATTAGGATGGTTAGGGTTGTTTGAGAGGTGCCATTTACCAATTAAAGCATTAGAATACTCAGGAGAATTAGCGTTTAAATGATTATAAATAGATGTTTCTAATGAACTAAGTTTATCTCCAGCGCTTAAAACGCCAGTTTTAAAACCATATTTTCCTGTCAATATCGTTGACCTGGTTGGTGAACACACAGGATTAGACCAAAAATTATTAAACTTAATTCCTGAATTTATTAGAGATTGTAAATTTGGCATTGAAGGTTTAGTTTCTCCAACAGAGTATCCTGGCGTTGCATCCAAACCCATATCATCAGCGATTATTAGCAAAATATTGGGAGAAGAGTTTTTACTTTCTTCAGGCTCAGAACTTTCAATTTCACCAGAACAACCAAAAATTATAAGAAAAAGAGAAACACAGTATTTTAGAAAGAAGTTTTTCAAAAAAAGTTTTTTATTCAAAAGCGAGTCATAAAGATATAGGTTTAATCGTTTAGTTTCAAAACCGCCATAAAAGCTTCTTGAGGAATTTCGACACTACCTACTTGTCTCATTTTCTTTTTCCCTTTCTTTTGTTTTTCAAGAAGTTTTCTTTTTCGACTTATATCTCCACCATAACATTTAGCTGTTACATCTTTTCTTACAGCTTTTATTGTTTCTCTTGAAATAATTTTAGCACCAATAGCCGCTTGTATAGGAATATCAAACTGTTGTCTAGGGATAAGTTGTCGTAGTTTTTCACACATTTTTTTCCCAATAGAATACGCGTTGTCAGCATGAATTAAAGAAGAAAGCGCATCAACAGAGCTGCCGTTTAACAATAAATCAACTTTAACAAGTTTAGATTTTCTCATCCCAATTGGCGAATAGTCAAACGAAGCATAACCTTTAGAAACCGTCTTAAGCCGATCGTAAAAATCGAAAACAATTTCAGCCAACGGCATGTCGAAAATAAGCTCAACCCTTTGAGTGGTTAAATATGTTTGATTCTTTATCTCACCTCTTTTTTCTATACATAAACCCATGACGTTACCCACATAATCAGATTTTGTAATTATAGTGGCCTTAATAAAAGGCTCTTCCACCCTGTCTAAACTTGAAGGGTCTGGCAAATCGGTTGGATTGTTTACAAGTATTGAAGCTTCAGGATCTTTTCTTGTATACGCACTGTAAGACACGTTAGGAACAGTTGTGATAACAGACATATCAAACTCTCTTTCAAGCCTTTCTTGAATTATTTCTAAATGAAGCATTCCTAAAAAACCACACCTAAAACCAAAACCAAGAGCAGAAGAACTTTCAGGCAAATAAACCAGTGAAGCGTCGTTTAATTGCAGTTTGTCCATTGAGGATCGCAATTCTTCATAATCTTCAGTGTCCACAGGGTAAATGCCAGCGAAAACCATAGGCTTTACATCTTCAAAGCCAGAAACACCTATAGTGTCTGTTGAATCCACATCAATAATAGTATCACCAACTTTAACTTCTTTTGCATTTTTAATACCTGTAATTAAGTAACCTACGTCCCCGGCGCCAATGTATTTTTTAGGAGTTTGTGTAAGATTTAAGGTGCCAACTTCATCGGCAGAGTATTTTTTTTGAGTAGCAAGAAACTTAACGCCTTGCCCTTTAGAAATTTTCCCAGAAAAAACTCGAAAATAAGTTTCAACCCCTCTAAAAGGATTATAAACAGAATCAAAAATAAGCGCCTTTAAAGGCGCATTATCGTCTGTTTGTGGAGCAGGAACAACACTAATTATAGCGTCTATAATATCTTCGATACCAACTCCTGTTTTGGCCGAAGCATGAATAATTTCTTCTTTTTTACAACCTAGCAAATCAATAATATCATCACTAACCTCTTCTGGATTAGCAGAGGGAAGGTCAATTTTGTTAAGCACAGGAATAATTTCAAGATCATTTTCTAAAGCCAGATAAAGGTTTGAAATTGTTTGGGCTTGAATGCTTTGTGCAGCATCCACTATAAGAAGCGCACCTTCGCAAGCCGCAATAGACCTCGATACTTCGTATGAAAAATCAACATGACCCGGCGTATCAATTAAGTTCAAAACATAATCAACTCCATTTTTTTCATAATTCATTTGAATAGCATGAGACTTTATTGTGATGCCTCTTTCTCTTTCTATATCCATATTATCTAAAAGCTGATCTTGTTTTTCTCTGGAAGTTACAGCGCCAGTAAAATCAAGAAGCCTATCGGCAAGCGTACTTTTACCATGGTCAATATGTGCGATAATACAGAAATTTCTAATCTCAGCCATTTATAAATAATAAGGAACAAATATAATGCAATAAACTCTTTAAGTCTATTAAGATTAATATTTTACTTTTGCATAAAATTATTAGCTTTTGATTAAGATAGGTGAAATAGAAATTCCAGACTTTCCTCTTTTGTTGGCTCCGATGGAAGACGTAAGCGACCCTCCGTTTAGAGCGCTATGCAAAGAACAAGGTGCAGATGTTGTTTACACTGAGTTTATTTCAAGTGAAGGCCTTATAAGAAACGCCCATAAGAGCATGATCAAGCTGGATATCTTTGAAAAAGAAAGACCGGTAGGGATTCAAATTTTTGGAGCAAACCTTGACTCAATGCTCCAGTCTATAGATATTGTAGAGTCTGTAAGCCCAGATATTATTGACATAAACTTTGGGTGTCCTGTAAAAAAAGTTGTTTCAAAAGGAGCGGGAGCAGGAATTTTAAAAGACATTGACCTTATGGTAAAGCTAACAAGTGAAATGTGTAAAAGAACCAAGCTTCCTGTTACTATTAAAACAAGACTTGGTTGGGATGAAAATTCTATAAAAATTGTAGAGGTTGCCGAAAGACTTCAAGACGTTGGGGCAAAAGCAATATCAATTCATGGAAGAACTAGAGCTCAAATGTATAAAGGAGAAGCAAACTGGAAGCCAATAGCCGAAGTTAAAAACAATCCAAGAATGTTTATTCCTGTTTTTGGAAACGGAGACGTAAATACTCCAGAAAAAGCCAAACTCATGAGAGATGAGTACGGTTTAGATGGGGCGATGATAGGCAGAGCGAGTATAGGAAACCCTTGGTTTTTTAATCAAGTAAAATCGTTTTTACAAACAGGTGAAAAAACAGATCCTCCCTCAGTTTTAGAAAGAATTAACGTTGCAAAACGACATCTTGAAATGTCTATTAAATGGAAAGGTGATAGGCTTGGAATACTAGAAACAAGAAGACACTATTCTAACTACTTTAAAGGGATAAAAGATTTTAAGCCATACAGAACAAAGCTAGTCACCCTTGAAACTAAAGAAGAATTAATGAGCTTGTTTTCAGAGTTAGAACAAATAAAAGAATCTTTGCTTGTTACAACTTAACCTGTAGACTTGTCCTGGAGGCTAAATAAGAGCCTAGACAACATACAACTAAAAGAATCGCAATTACAGAAAAAGTGTTTGACAACCCTAAGCTTACAGGGTAAGGAATTTCCGTTCCAGCAAGCTTAACAAAAGAAAATGTTTTTTGTAAATAAACAAAGCAAAGTCCAGAAAATA
>CAJJCV010000024.1 GCA_905182765.1 Cryomorphaceae bacterium BACL29 MAG-121220-bin8
TTTTACATGTCCTGTTTGAGGCTCCATAGACATCATTCCTGCTTGCATAAAATGTTTATAATAACGAATAGAATCAATAGGCTTCATAATTGTATCTATTTCGCCTTTCCAAGAGAAAATAGACATAGGAACTTCTTTTTGGAAAGCTTCAAACATTTCTTCCTCTGTCTTGCCTGTTCCTTTCATTTTTCGCCATCTTTCGGATCGTTTCATGGCTCTTTTAAAAATCCAATTTTCATCTTCTTCCTCCAAATCTAGAAAAGGAGCAGTAGGGTTTAACTCAGGCGTGTTTTGTTTAAAAAATTCCTCTTGTAGGTTAGCCATATGCAACTTTACAGACTCTTCAGCGTATTGTTGCATATCATAGTTTATGGTGGTATAAATTCTTAACCCATCTAAATAGATGTTATATTTTGACCCGTCATTTTTTGTATTATTGGCAGTCCACCCTTTCAGGAAATCTTGCAAGTAGGCTCTAAAATATGTTGCAAGTCCTTCTCTATGAGATTGAGGGGTGTAGTTTATTGAAAGAGGAATTTTAGCTAGAGAATCTAATGCTTGTTGGTCTATATGACCATTTCTTTTCATTTGATTAAAAACAATATTTCTTCTGTTTTTTACAATTTCAGGCCGTCTTAAAGGATTGTAGTAGGAAGAGTTTTTAAGCATTCCAACAAGTACTGCACACTCTTCAATTTTTAAGCTATCTAGTTCTTTGTCAAAATATATACTTGAAGCTGATTTTATGCCATCTCCGTTATAGCCAAAATCATAAATGTTTAAATACATAGCTACTATTTCTCGCTTAGTGTATTGTCTTTCGAGCCTAACAGCAATAACATATTCTTTAAATTTTTGCGCTAGAGCTTGAAAGATATTTCTAGACCTTACGCCAACAAAAAGCTGCCTGGCAAGCTGTTGTGTTATAGTACTTGCGCCACCTTGACTGCCTAAAAATACTATTGCTCGAAGGGTCCCTTTAAAATCAATTCCCGAATGACTGTAAAATCTCTCATCCTCAGTCGCAATAAGCGCATCTACTAAGTTTTTAGGTAAATCATCAAATTGAACAGGGATTCTGTTTTCACCAAAATGGAATTTACCTAAAACTTTATTGTCAGAAGAAATAATTTGAGAAGCTAGATTAGTGTTAGGATTTTCAAGCTGCCTAAAATCAGGCATATCTCCTAAATAACCAAGTGAGGCAGCATAAAAAAAAGCTGTAAAAATAGAAATACTAAAAAAAAATAGAATCCAAAAACCATAAAAGTATAGTCTAAATTTTTTTGGCATAAGTGTCTTTTTTTTCACTCTAAAATCTTTAATCTATTAATAACCCAAAGTTAAGAACTCCATCCAAATTTTCGATTTCGTTAATTTCGTTATTAAATCTCATTGAAGTTCTAACTTTTAATTTAAAAGTTTCTTCCTTTTTTAAAACAAAATCAGTTTTGTAAGGAAGCTTATGCTCAACAACACTTATTTTTGTGTCTCCAAGCCATTTCCCGTTTGGCTCAGCTAATTTAAATTCTAAAGTATCAATTAGGGTTTCATTACTTACAGAAACAAGTTCAGCAATTAAAAAAATATTAGCGAAAGGATAATCATTATTATGCCTTAGTACAAAATCAATATTTTTTATTGTGTCCTGTTCTTCACCATGAAAATCAAATTCCACTATTTCAGAATTTCCCCACCCAAACTTAAAATCATGAAATTTTAAAAACTCAGTAGTTTCACATGAATTTAGCACAATTGCTAAAACAATAATTAGAAATCTATTTAACATAATTTAAATTAGACTCTTTTTGAGAATTTTCTTTTTTTCTTTTTCTTTCTTTTATCAAACCTGGTTAAACTATCCTGTCCAACAACATTTTCAAAACTTATGTCTGAAGATATTTCTGAAATTGTATAATCTTCAAGGCTTTCAATTTTTTTGCCAGTTTCGTTTATTTTGATAATCTTTTTTACATTTTCTTCACTTATTTGATGCCAATTGATACTGTCGTTTTTGTAAACAAACCATAGAATCTTTTTGAAAATGTCTATTTTTTGGCAATATGCAATACCTTTTTCAGTTAACAGTTTGGTATTAGACTTAGGAAAATCTTTTAGTGCATCTTGATAAAAATCCAGTTCATAGTTCAAACAGCATTTTAGCTTTCCACATTGTCCAGCTAGTTTTTGAGGATTAAGTGAAAGCTGTTGATATCTAGCAGCAGATGTAGATACTGATCTAAAATCTGTAAGCCAGGTTGAGCAGCAAAGCTCTCTTCCGCACGAACCTATTCCTCCAAGCCTTGACGCCTCTTCTCTTAAACCGATTTGCTTCATTTCTATTCGAGTACTAAACTCTCGGGCCATATTTCTTATAAGCTGTCTAAAATCTACTCTTACAGCAGCCGTATAATAAAACGTTGCTTTTGATGCATCGCCTTGAAACTCAACATCAGAAATCTTCATCTTTAGACTTAAAGAGATCGCTAATTCTCTTGCCTTTTTTTTAATTGTCTCTTCTTTTTCTCTTGCTCTTGTCCACTTATCAATATCACTTTGAGATGCAGTCCTTTGAATGTCGTAAAATTCCGTTGTTTCGGGATTAATTTTTTTTCTTTTTAACTGTATTGGAATTAAACCCCCTTTTAAAGTCACAAATCCGACGTCATATCCTCTTTCAGCTCCTACAACAACCAAATCACCAATAGAGATTGATAAATCTTTAGAATTTTTGAAATAGTTTTTTCTTCCGTTTTTAAATCTTATTTCAAAAATATTATTCAATTTTTGATCCGATAAAGGCTCCATGTTTTCTAACCAATCAAAAACCGTTAGTTTATTACAACCATCCGTTCCACAAGTACCATTATTTTTACAGCCCTTAGGCTCACCATTAGAAGAAGAACAACTAGTACAACTCATTATTGTAAATTATTAATAAAGTTTAAAGTTAATTAAATATAGATGCGATTTAAAACAATTAAGAAGATGTTTTTTTAAACTTTAAAACCTCTGACCTTCCTTTTTTAAAAATTTGGTTACTATTCTTTTTACCCTTTCTTAATTTCTTTTGATCTTCAACTGTAAGGGAATTAACATTATAACATTCTTCAGAACAGCAATTATTATATTCTTTAGCACATTTTTCGCATTGAATAAAGAGCAAATGACAAGCCTCGTTTTCACAGTTAATATGAGTATCGCACTTTTCTCCACATTGATGACAATTTGCTATTATTTTTTCTGAGACTGTTTCGCTTCTTCTGTGATCGAAAACAAAATTCTTGCCTACAAATTTATTGTTTATTTTTTCTTGCTCAACTTGCCTAGCGTATTCAATTATTCCTCCATCTAGTTGATATACTTTTTCATAACCTTTGTGTTTTAAAAATGCACTGGCTTTTTCACAACGAATTCCACCAGTACAGTACATTACTATGTTTTTAGATTTTTTATGTTTTTCAAATTTCTTTTCAATAATTGGCAAGGATTCTCTAAAACTGTCAACGTCAGGCAAAACGGCACCTTTAAAATGACCTATTTCACTTTCATAGTGATTTCGCATGTCGATAAGCAGCGTGTTAGGATCATCGGTTAATGAATTAAATTCAGAGGCATTAACATGTTTGCCGTTATTTGATAAATCAAAACTGTTTTCAGATAGCCCATCTGCAACAATATTTTTTCTAATTTTTACTTTAAGCTTTAAAAATGAAAAATTATCCTGCTCTATAGCAACATTTAACCTGATTTCTTTTAAAAACTCTACAGTATCTAATTTTGTTTTGAACCCTTTAAAATTTTGTGAAGGGACAGAAAGTTGAGCATTAATTCCTTCGCTAGCTATATAAATCCTTCCTAATACATCAAGCTTTTCCCACATTAAGTAAAGATAATCTCTAAAAAGAGAGGTGTTTCTAATTTGATGGTATTTATAAAACGATAATGTAATTCGCCTGTTGCCTGCTTTTTTTATTAGACTTGATCTTTCTTTAGCGCTAAGCTTGTTATATAATTGCATCATTTATCTTAACTAGATGCGAAAATAATATTTTAAAAATTAGCAAAAAAATGAACCATATTACGTTATGACTTAAATTAAATATATTGTACTTTAGACATGTAATTTAATTCCACAATTTTATGAGTAAAGAAAAAGATTCAAAACTAAAAGCATTACAATTAACCTTAGATAAATTAGATAAAACTTACGGCAAAGGAACTGTAATGAAAATGGGAGATGCTGAAATTGTAGAAATTGACACAATTTCTAGTGGATCTTTGACTTTGGACAACGCTTTGGGTGTTGGAGGATATCCAAAAGGAAGAGTTATTGAAATATATGGCCCTGAGTCTTCCGGTAAAACAACTTTGACTCTTCACGCAATAGCTGAGTGTCAAAAAGCGGGAGGTATTGCTGCTTTTATTGATGCGGAACATGCTTTTGACAGATTTTATGCTCAAAATTTAGGAATTAATATTGATGAACTAATAATTTCTCAGCCTGATAATGGTGAACAAGGACTTGAGATTGCAGATAATTTAATTAGATCCGGAGCAATTGATATTATAGTTATTGATTCTGTTGCTGCTCTTACCCCCAGAAGTGAAATTGAAGGCGAAATGGGAGATTCAAAAATGGGTCTACACGCAAGATTAATGTCTCAAGCTCTAAGAAAATTAACTTCTCATATTAGCAAAACAAACTGTACTGTTATTTTTATAAACCAACTTCGTGAAAAAATTGGAGTTATGTTTGGAAACCCTGAAACTACAACTGGTGGGAATGCACTTAAATTTTATGCTTCAGTTAGATTAGATATAAGAAGATCAACTCAAATAAAAGACAATAGCGGAAATGTTTTGGGTAACAAAACTAGAGTCAAGGTTGTAAAAAATAAAGTTGCTCCCCCCTTCAAAGTAAGTGAGTTCGACATTATGTATGGCAAGGGAATTTCTAAATTAGGTGAAATCATTGATTTAGGAGTTGAACATGATATAATTGACAAAAGTGGATCATGGTTTAGTTATGGAGACACTAAATTGGGACAAGGAAGGGACTCTGTTAAGACTATTTTGACAGATAATCCAGAGTTATCAGATGAAATCGAAGCTAAAATTATTGAAATAATTAAAGCCTAGGCGCTAAATCATTTAGCATAAAATCGTAAACTTTTTGCTTTAAGTTTTCCATATCGTTTTCTTCAAGACCTTTAGTGTCTATATGATTATGAACCTTAGCCCTTAAAAGTCCTGGACCTCCAACATAATGATTATAAGAAAAATGATAAGGATATCGTCTTTCACAATCATAAAACGACATTGGAACGATAGGAATCTGACAGTGTATAGAAAATCTAAAAACACCATTTTTAAAAGGCGCTAACTTTATTTCAGGAGATGTAACTAGTCCTTCAGCAAAAATACAAAGACTTAAACCCTGTTTTAATTTTCTTTGAGCATGACTATAAACTGCTTTTCGACTATTAGGATCTTCTCTATCGACCATTATACAAACTCTTTTATAAAAAAAGCCAAAAACAGGAAGTACCACTAATTCTTTTTTCCCAACAAAAACAATTGGATTTTTACTAATCTGTAACATAAGCATAACATCAATCATACTTTTATGATTCGCTGTTAACATATAGCTTTTCCCTTTTAAAAGCGGTTCTGAAAATTCAATTTTTGGTAATAGCCCCATTCCTAATAAAATAAGCTTTGCCCATATATTTCTAGCAGCCCAGTAAAATTGAGGATACCATTCTTCTTTAAAACTAAATAGAAAAAAAAGTGGAAGACATATTATAATTCCAGCAGCAGCTAAAGTGTAAAACCATATGTTGTATAATCCACACAAACCTATTTTTAGGTACCTAATCATAAGTGTAAAAGTAATTAAATGAGTGATATAATTTTTAAAACTATTACTTTTGTTATTAATCTAAGATAAATGTCAAGAATTCTAACAGGAATACAAAGCACAGGAACTCCTCATTTAGGAAATATTTTGGGAGCTATAGTCCCTGCGATAAAAATGTCAAATGAGTCAAAAAATGAATCATTTTTATTTATCGCTGACATGCATTCTTTAACCCAAATTAAAGACAAGGATATTCTTAGAAACAATACTTATGCAACAGCAGCAGCATGGCTTGCTTTTGGCCTAAACACTGAAAAAACAATTTTTTATAGACAAAGTGACGTCCCTCAAGCCACTGAGCTTTCTTGGATATTATCATGTTATTTCCCATATCAAAGACTTACATTGGCACATTCTTTTAAAGATAAATCGGACAGATTAAGTGATGTTAATGCAGGAATTTTTACCTATCCAATGCTTATGGCTGCAGATATTTTATTGTATGACGCAGAGCAAGTGCCAGTAGGAAAAGATCAACAGCAGCATTTAGAAATGACAAGGGATGTAGCATCTAGATTTAACAATATATATGGAGAAACATTTGTGCTTCCTACTGCAAAAGTTAATAAAGAAACTCAATTAATTTGTGGAACAAATGGTGAGAAAATGAGTAAGTCTAAAGGAAATATTATTGATATTTTTCTGCCTGAAAAAACCTTGAAAAAACAAATAATGGGTATACAGACAGATAGTACTTCAATTGATAAACCGAAGGATTATGAAAACTGTAATGTGTTTAAACTTTATAGCTTAATTGCGGATCAAAATTCTATAGATTCATTAAAAGAAAATTATTTAGGTGGTGGATTTGGTTATGGCCATGCTAAAACAGAACTTTTTAATTATATACTCACAAAATTTTCTAAAGAAAGAGATAGCTTTAATCATTATATGTCTAACAAAGAAGAGCTTGATAAAGTTTTAAAAACGGGAGCTGTAAAAGCAAATCAAGTAGCGCAAGAGGTCTTAAATAGGGTCAGAGAAAAGTTAGGATATAATTAGAAGGACTTTAGTCTAGAAATTAAATCAAAAAAATGTATTTTTGATTATATGCTTCTTTCTAAACTTATTAGCGAACTACTTATTGAACACGATTGTGTTACTGTTCCCGGCTTAGGAAGCTTTTTAGGCAATTTTAAGTCAGCTCACTACGACTTAGAAAATGAAAAGTTTTATCCGCCCTCAAAACAGATTTCCTTTAATTCTCAAATAAAAGTAAACGACGGTCTTTTAGCTAAATTTATGTCTGAAAAATCAGGTTCTGATTACGATTTTTCATTAAAAGAAATACATCAAGAAGTTTTAAAAATCACTCTTAATCTTAACAAAGGTTCAGTTGTTTTAAAGGACATAGGCGAGTTAAATTTAAACAAGGAAGGGAATATGGTTTTTATTCCATTTCAAACTAAGAATTTTTTGAAAGATTCTTTTGGCCTTTCCCCAATTTACATTAAAGAATTAAGTCAAGAAGAAAATAAAAATAATAAAGACTTTGTTTTTGAGCCAAAAGTTAGATCAATTAAAAGATCTAAATTTTATCAAACAGCAGCTGTTTGGGCTTGTATAATTTTTGGAGCAAGTTCCATTTATTATAATGTTAATAATGATCTTTTAGAGCAAAAATTAGCTTACGAACAAGATTTAAGAGACGAATCCTTTTCTAAAGTTCAAAAAGCAGTTTTCGACTTAGGTTCATTACCCGCACTAACAATTAATGTAAAAAGAAAGGCTTCTCAGTTTTATGTTATTGCAGGAGCATTTAGAGTTTCTCAAAACGCTGAAAACCTTGTTGCAACCTTAAAAGAAAAGGGATATAATTCAAAGGTTTTACCATTAAATGAGAAAGGTTTAAATCCTGTAGCATTTGAAGGATTTTCTAATAGAGTTGAGGCTGTGAAAGGTCTGAGATCTATTCAAAAAAAAGAAAATAAAGACGCTTGGCTTTTAGATATTAATAGTCAAAAATAAAAATGCAGCCCAAAACACCAGAAAATTCTAAAGCAATTCAAACAGATCTTGTATTACCTGGGGACACAAACAGTCTAAACAGTTTATTTGGGGGAGAGTTATTGGCAAGAATGGATAGAGTTGCTAGTATAGCTGCCATTAAACACTCAGAACAAATTGTTGTTACAGCATCTGTCAATAATGTTGCATTTGGAGAACCTGTTCCCGTAGGAAGTATTTTAACTATTGAAGCTAAGGTTTCAAGAGCATTTAATTCTTCAATGGAAGTTTTCATTGATGTATGGAAACAAAATAAAACTAATCCAAAAAAGACTAAAGTTAACGAGGCTATTTTTACTTTTGTTGCCTTAAGTAAAGAGGGCAAAACAGTAAAAGTTCCACCAATTCTTCCAGAATCTAAACTAGAAAAAGAAAGATATGCTGGAGCATTAAGAAGAAGACAGTTAAGTTTAGTTTTAGCAGGCAAATTATCTGCTAAAGAAGCCACTGAACTAAAAGCTCTTTTTGTCTAAATATAAATGATTCTCGTAAAATATATAAAACTTACTATTTCCCTTTTCTTGTGTTTGTTGTTAATAGGATGTAATCCTAAATCAAAAGAAATAAATTCTAATAGCATTTATTTAAAGGTTTTAGGGACAATTCAAGATGGTGGTATTCCGCATTTGGGTTGTAACAAGAAATGTTGCAAAGATTACTTTTTAGGTCAAACTAAAAGAGTAGGAGTTTCAAGCTTGGGTATTTCAAATTTAAAAAACGACAAAAAATATTTAATAGACGCAACTCCAGATATTAATTTTCAACTAAAGGAATTAATTGGAAATGAAAATTTCTCCGAAAAATTAAATGGAATATTTATAACTCACGCTCATATGGGTCATTACGCAGGCCTTTTGAATTTGGGGAAGGAATCTTACAATAGTAAAAACATTCCTTTATATTCAATGCCTAAACTCCATGATTTTATACTTAACAATGGGCCATGGAATCAATTAGTCAACCTAAACAATATTAATCTTGTTAAAATCTTTGCAGATAAAGAATTAATTCTTGATGACAATCTTAGTCTCACACCTGTTCAAGTTCCTCATAGGGACGAATATTCGGAAACTGTTGGATTTATAATTAAGGGAAATTTAAAAAAAGCGTTATACATCCCAGATATAGATAAATGGAATAAATGGAATATCTCTATAGTTGAAATGATTAAAAAAGTTGATTTCGCATTTTTAGACGGAACATTTTACGATTCAAACGAAATAAATAATAGAGACATATCAGAAATTCCACATCCGTTTATAATAGAAAGCTTAGATCTTTTTAAGACATTGTCAAAGGCTGAAAAAGATAAAATTTACTTCATTCATTTAAATCACACCAATCCTGTATTGAATAAAAATTCAAAGGAATATAAGAGCGTTATTTCCAAAGGGTTTAATGTTGCAGAAACAGGAATGGAGTTTATATTATAAAGAACAACTCATGTCCTGGCCACAGCATAAAGGCGACTTTATTTTTCCTTCGCAAGAGGGACATTTAGACACCTGAACACTTGATCCGTCTTCTAATTCAAGCAATCCATTCTTTAAAGGAACTCCACATTTTCCACATGTTGCATTAACCGACATTCCGCATTTTTCACATTTATAAGTTTCCATAATAGTATTGAGTTTTATATTAGTTTTTTATTTTGTTTTAGGAATATCCTTTTGAATCATTTTTATATCTACTTCGTTGTTTTCTAAACCTAACAAATGTTTAGAAAAATGATCAGCTCTGAGCCAAAAATTATATTCTGACATATTTCCAAACCCATGTCGTTGAGTGGGTAAAATCATTAAATTAAACCTTTTATTTGCCTTAATTAAAGCGTTAGCAACTCTAATTGTAGCTCCTGGGTGTACATTGTTATCCATATCCCCTGTTACTAAAAATAGTTTACCTTTTAAATTATTAGCTAGAGATTGATTTTTTTCAATTTCATATACATAACTCATGGTTCCGTCATCTCCAATTTTTTCTTTAACTCCATGATGCGTTTCACTCCACCAACTATTGTACATTGAATTATCATGGTTTCCAGCCTGTGAATAGGCTGCTTTAAAAAAATCAGGATACACTAAAATTGCTGCAGTTGACATAAATCCACCGCCAGAGTGTCCGTATATACCAACCTTACTTATGTCAATAAACTTATGTCTATCCGCTAACTGTTCGGCCACATATTTCTTGTCTGCTAATCCGTAATCTCTTAAGTTTCCATAACCATAATTATGATACCATTTTGATCTATGAGGATGCCCACCTCTGTTACCTAAAGTTATAACTATAAAGCCTAGTTGTGCCATTCGATCTAATCTATCCATACGGACTGAAAAAGACTTGTTCACAGACTCAGTTTGAGGGCCAGGATAAACATACTCAAGAAGAGGATATTTCTTTTTGACGTCAAAATTAAAAGGCTTATACATAACTCCATATAAATCTGTTATTCCATCATCAGCTTTTGTTTTGAACGGTTCAGGAAATTGATATCCACTATTAAACAACTCGCTCAAATCAGCTTCCTCTAAATTTAGAACTAATGAACCATCTGAATTTCTAAGTTCAGATTTAGGGACTGTGTTTACTCTTGAAAAATTGCTTACAAAAAACCTGTGATTATCAGAGGAACTTGTTGAAGTGTTATAATTCCCTTTATTTAACGGCTTAGGCTTGCCTCCGTTTAATGAAACTTTATATGTGTGCTCATAATAAGGATCAATATTTTCATCTAAACCATGTGCAGAAAAATACAAAGTATTAGATTTTGAATCAATATGCTTTATATTAAAGCTATGAAAACTTCCAGATGTAATTCTATTAATTAAATTTCCATTAGAATCATATCTATAAAAATGTCCCCATCCATCTTTTTCAGACCAATGAATCATTTCAGATTCATTTTTTATAAGATAAACAGGCTTAGTTTCATAGACGTAAGTGTTAGTTCTATCTTTAATCAAAACTTTAACCTTCCCGGTATTTAGATCAGCGACACAGATATCAACTTTTTTTCTATCTCTACTTATAGTATTAAAATAAATCTTATTCTTTTCAGAAAGTAAAAGTGTAGGCTTAAAATCATTGTCATAATCTGAAGGTTTTCTAGGCTTACTAAAAATTGAAATGTATTGCTGTTTATCAATGTCTAGCTCAACTTTTTTGATTTCTTTTAAGGGAATATCAAAAATCAGAACCTCTCTTTTATAATATTCTTTTTCACCAGGCATGTGGTACTTGTAGGTTTCTAGTGTTGGTCTTTTTTTTGCAATAGAATTTATAACCCACAAATCTTTAATTTCTCTACTGTCAGTTTTTTGATAAACGAATTTTTTTGAATCAGAAGACCAATAACCTCTAACAGGAAACTTGTCATTTTTTCTTTTTTCAATTTCTTCATTGTCCATTCCTCTACCATATCCTCCGTATCCAAAGTGCTGGACTCCATCTTTAGTCCATTGATTCTCAACTATTGTAGAATCTTTTTCATTTCTGATCGTTTTAAGAAAATTTTCTTTGTCCATCCAATACAAATTGAACTTTTTTGAATAGAAAACAATAGTACTGTCAGGAGCAATATTTGCCCATTTTTTCCAATCCTCTTTTGGAGCTCTTTTGTTGCTTAGTAATGTAAGATTATTACTTCCTAGTACATATTTAAAAAGAAATACTTTTTTCTTTTTCTTATCTTTTTTAGAGTTGTCTTTATCGCTGTCTTTATCCTCCTTATTATCTTCATCTTCATCTTCATCTCCATCTTCATAATTTGAAGTGACTCTAAATCGAATTGCGGTTTCGTTTTCTATAAATTTAAAATTAAACTTAGGCAAGTGCTTTGCATCGTATGGGTCTTTTGTAAACTCAGTAAGCCAAGCAGCCATTTTATCATTATCGAACAGTTTTTTTTTAACCTTTTTGTTAGGGTCAACTAAATAGTAGCTCGATCCTTCAGTGGTTTTATATTGATACCAAAATTTGTCTCCTGCTTTTAACCAATGTGGATTTACAGACGTTGAATGAACCAGTTTTGCTATTTTTTTAGGTGAAAATTTTGCAGCTAAATCATAATCTGGAATTACATTTTGTTGAGAGTAAGAAGAAAGAACTGTTAAAACAAATAGTAAGTGAATTAGTTTTTTCATAACAATATTTATAATAATTAATTTTTAGTTTTCAAAACAAAAATCATCTCCAGCCATTTTCATCTCATAAATGGCTTTTGAGACTTCAGCATCTGAATACATAGGCCCCCCTTCGTCCTGATCACCAGTATACTTTCGGTCACTAAGATTTACAGCAAAAAAATATTTACCATTTTTTATAAATTTAGATTCAATCACTCCACATTCGTTTACCGATCCGCTACATCCAAACAAAAAAACAGCAAACGATATTACTAAAAATTTATTCATTTTTAAAGTCCTAAAATATCCTTTATATGATTTTGATCAGTATTTCCAGAGGCAAAATCGTCAAAAGCTTTATCTGAAACTTCAATGATATGATCACTTATAAATTTAGATCCTTCTCTTGCTCCTTGTTCAGGAGATTTAATGCAACATTCCCATTCCAAAACAGCCCATCCATCAAAGCCGTATTGACTTAATTTTGAAAAAATACTTTTAAAATCAACTTGTCCATCTCCAAGAGATCTGAATCTTCCAGGTCTGTCTATCCATTCTTGATACCCACCGTATACACCAGATTTTCCAGATGGATTAAACTCAGCATCTTTTACATGAAACATTTTTATGTATTGATGATAATAGTCTATGTATTTTAAGTAGTCCATTTGTTGTAAAACAAAATGACTTGGATCATATAATATTTTGACTCTCGAGTGATTATTTGTTGCTTTTAAAAACCTTTCAAAAGTGACTCCGTCGTGCAGATCTTCACCAGGATGAATTTCATAACAGACATCTACTCCATTATTATCAAAATGATCTAAAATTGGAGTCCATCTTTTCGCTAGCTCTTTAAAGCCAGCTTCTACAAGTCCTTTTGGTCTTTGTGGCCATGGATACATAGTATGAAACAGTAAAGATCCTGAAAATGTAGCAATTTCAGTAAGCCCTAAATGTTTACTGGCGTTAGAGGCTAATTTTAATTGATCAATTGCCCAAAGTGTTCTGTCTTTTACATTGCCATGAAGATTTGCAGGTGCAAAAGCGTCAAACATTTTATCATATGAATAATGAGAAGCTACTAACTGTCCTTGCAGATGAGTTGAAAGTTCTGAGATTTCCATACCAGCTTCGTTAACTATTCCTTTTATTTCGTCACAATATGTTTTGCTTTCGCCTGCTTTCTTAAGATCAATTAATCCTTGTTCCCAACTGGGTATTTGGACTGATTTATATCCTAGATTGTTTGCCCAGTCACAAATATTTTTTAAGTTATCGAAAGGTTTGTCCTTTCCAACAAATTGAGCTAAAAATATTCCTGGTCCTTTTATTGTTTTCATAATATTAGTTATTCAGTTCAACCCAAACGTTTCCTTTCGAATTTGACTCTACAGTTTTTTCAATAAAATCCATTCCTCTGACTCCATCTTCAATTGATGGAAATTCTGCAACTTGAAAAGCTTCGTTCCTAATTGCTCTAGCCACACCTTTATAAATATTCCCCATGGAGTCGAAAATTCCTTCAGGATGACCAGGAGGAAGCTTAGTTCCATCAAGCGAAATTTCATCATTATATGCGTTACCGGATTTTAATACTTGCATTGGAGCATCATCTGTTAAGTGGTATAAATAGTTTGGATTTTCCTGCTCCCATTTTAAAGCGCCTTTTTCTCCATATACATTTATTCTTAAATTATTTTCTTCACCCGTTGCAATTTGACTTGATCTAATTGTCCCTTTCGCATTAGTTGCAAAATGAATCAAAATATTTGCGTCTATATCCATAGGATTATCTTCATAAAGCATATTCAAGTCAGCTAAAACTTTTTTCACCTTCATACCAGTAACAAGTTCAACCATATTAAAAGCATGTGTTCCAATATCTCCAACACAACAACTTATTCCAGATTTTTCCGGATCTAGTCTCCATGTTGAATTTCTTTTTTCTTTTTGATGAATAACAGGATTTAGCCATCCTTGTAAATACTGAGCATCAACTTTTTGAATTTTCCCAATTATTCCGTTTGAAATCATTTTAGTCATTTGTCTCACCATTGGATACCCTGTGTAGGTGTAGGTGACAGCAAAGACAAGATTTTTTTCTTGTTGAATTTTCTTTAAATTAAGAGCTTCTTTGTAAGTAGTTGTAAGTGGTTTTTCACAGATAACATTAAAATTATTTTCAAGTAATTTTTTTGCCATTGGGTAGTGAAGAAAATTTGGTGTTAAAACTGAAACTACTTCAATTCTTTCAGATTTTTCGAGTTTAGATTCTTCAACAATCATAGTTTCAAAATCTTTATATATTCTCGATTCTTTTAATCCTATTTTTTTAGCAAACGCTAAATTATCCTTATAATTTGGATTAAAAACACCTCCAATAATTTCATACCTGTCAAACATGCTTGAAGCAACTCTATGAAGAATTCCAATTAATGAATCTCCACCACCACCTAAAATTCCTAATCTAATTTTTTTACTCATTTTATAATTTATTAAACAGATTGTGAAACTCTACTTGCTTCTAACTTTTTTCTAAAAGCAAATAAGATTCCAAATAAAACAACTAAAGCAAGAGGAAAATACACCATATTACCTAAAGCAGCTTGACCAGCTATAACCTCAGCAGCATCTTCTGCAATACCAGAGTTTAATGCAATTTGTTTTTCCTCATCAAGCCATGATCCAATTACAGGATTCCACATTCCAGTAGCTAGCATTCCTGCACCTCCTACAAGAGACATTCCTAAAGCTCCAGTTTTTGGCAAATATTCAGAAACAAATCCGATCATTGTTGGCCAGAAATAGCAAACTCCAAAAGCAAATAATACAGAAGCTACATAAAGCATTTGTCCGTCAACTTGTGACATCATAAAAATCGCTATTGTTGTCACTATTGCTGACAAAAACAATACACCAACAGGATTAAACTTGTGTATAATAGGCCCAGCAAAATATCTTCCAACGGCCATAATTCCAGTAATAAGAGCTAAAATTAACATTGGACTTGCTCCTGATTTTTCAAGAAGTGGATTAAGCCATTGTTGTGTTCCTAATTCCGCCGTTGCAGTTAATGTCATGCAAATAGCTATAAAAATAAATAGCGGGGTAAATAAAGATTTTAAATTTAGAACGGTATCAGATTCAATATGTTCTGTTTCGGGAAATTCTTCTTTTAAAAATAAATATCCATAAATCAAAGTAGGTATAATCATAATAGCTATTTGAGGTTGCCATCCGAATCCGAAATCTGTCATAAATTTAGATGTTAGAGATCCAATTACTATTCCACCAGGAAACCAAACATGAAATTTATTTAACATTGTTGTTCGGTTGTTTGAATACATGTCAGCAATTAATGGATTACAAGCCGCTTCAACAGATCCATTAGCGAAACCAATAAAAAATGAAGAAATTAAAAGAGCAGCAAATCCTCCAGCATAAATAGTCATTATTAGTCCTAATAAATGTGAGAAAAAAGCGATTATCATTAATTTTTTTGCTCCTAATAAATTGTATAAGAACCCCCCAAATATAGTAGCCACAGGGAATCCCCAAAATGCCATTGCATTTACAAATCCAAGCTGAGTGTTGTTAATTTCAAATTCTTCTCCAAGCTGTCCTAGAATACCCGCTCGAATTGCAAATGTCATCGCTGTTACTATAAGCGATATACAAGCTGCTGTAAATAATTTATTTTTTGATACTGCACTTTTCATAATATTATTGTTAGTTTTTGTATTCTCAAGATACTAATTTCTTTTAAAAACTTAAGATTGATTCGGTCAATCTAGACAAAAGAACTATTAAAATCTTTGGAATACTTTAATTAGAGGATTAATCTTTGTGTGCACCATCACAAAATGGCAGATTTTTCGATTTATTACACCCGCATAGAGTAAATTTTTTTCCGTGCTTTATTTTATTTCCCTTTTCATCAGTCAAAGACACTTGCCCTTCAATAACAATTTGCCCTTTAGATTTTCTAAAAATGTTAGTAGAATTATCTTTCACTTAAATTATTTAAAAAACAGTACAGGAGTGTTTTTCACATATTCTTTATAGGACTCTAAGTGTCCCCATTTATTATTTCCACTTTCTTCCAAGAGTCTAACGCCACTAACATAAACTAATAATAAGTAGGTAAACAGTGGAGAAACTAGAGTTAAATATTGTAAGCCTGAAAGAGACGAAATAGACATAATAGAAATCCCTAACCATAAAATTATTTCTCCTAAATAATTTGGATGTCTGGATTTAGACCAAAGACCTGTATTTATAAATTTATCTTTATTATCTACAACTGATCTAAATTTTGATTTTTGCTTGTCTGCAATGATTTCAATTAAAAAACCAAATAAAAATAATCCAAAACCTAAGTATAAATACCCGTTTAACACAACTCCAGTATCGGTTGAAAGCGCTGTAAGTGCACATAGGCTACACATCGAAACCCACATTCCTTGTAATGACCATGCTAAAAAGAACCTAGTTGGAGAAACTTTAATTTCTTTAAATCTTTTATCTTCACCTGCTTTTTTTATTCTAAAAAAAAGAAAACTACCAAGTCTTACAGCCCAACAAATAATAGCAATTCCTAAAATCAAATTTGTTAAGTTTTCAGAGGAATCATATAAAATATAGGAAACAGCAAATATATAAGTAGAGCTTCCCGCTAAATCATAAAATTTCTCTGTTTTAAAAAGATACGCTGGAATAAATAAAACCCATTGAATTAAAAAAACATATAAAATTACATTTTGTAGCTCAGGAATTTCAGTCAAAAAGGCGAGTAAATAACAAATTGAAAATGCTGAAAAAGAAATCAATAAGTGGATGAGTTTTTTTAACATACTTTAAATATACTAAACTTAATTTTTAAGTTAAATTTGATATATGCGTTATATACCTATATTATTTTTCTTTTTCATCTGTTTTAGCATTAATTCTCAATCTAAAAGAATTAAAATAATTGACTCTTTGTCTTTAGAATCAATACCATTTGCTTCAGTTTATTTTTCAAACAATAATGGACTTATTTCTGATAAAGATGGCTATTTTGAATTAATCCCAGAGCAATTTGAACTAGGCGATACACTGTTTATTTCTTCTATGGGCTTTAAAACAAAAAAACTTCCTCTAAGTTTTTTAACTGATAGTATAATTCGTTTAAAACAGGAATCAATTACATTAAATAACGTTATTGTAACTAACAATCAATTAACATCGTTAGAAATTATCGAAAAAGTTAAACAAAATTTAGAGTCAAATTATAATAAAGAAATTAGCGAACACAAACTGTTTTTTAGGCAAGACTTTAGCCAGACCAATGAAAAGTTTTCTTTAAATAAATTTAAGTCTTCAATTAAGGATTTGAATAGTGAGGTTATGGACAGTATTTTAGATAACCTACCAAAAAAAACAAGAAATGAACTGGAAAGCTTATCCTACTATTATTTAAACAAAGAAATAGATACGCCAAAAATAAAATTAATAAAGTCAAGAAGAACCAACGACGATAATGCTAGTGACTTATCTAAATCACTAGGGGAAAAACTAGAGGATGCTTTAAAGAAAAACCTAAAGTCATCCTCATATTTTAAAATGAGATCAGGTTGGATCCCATTTTCACTCGACTTAACTATCAATGGGCTTTGGGATGTTGACAGTACAGATGTTGACCAGGTTAAAAAAATTAAAGACGAAGAAATTAAAAGAAAAGAAAATTTTTCAAATGGTCAAAAAGGCAGAATTCAAAATGTTTATTTAAAATCTTTTCTCAATCCAAGTTCAGAGCTAAACTTTATTTTAAAATCAAAAAACTATTTATTTTCTGAACCCGAATTATTTTACTTAGAAAACAACTTAGTTTATGTGATAGACTGTAATCCTAAAAAGTCAGATAAATTTAAGGGTACGCTATATATTAATTCCGATGATTTTGCAGTCTTGCGTCTAGATTATGAAAACATAAAGCCTTTATCTAAATTTAAACTATTAGGAATTTCAGTTTCTTCTTATTTAGAAAAAGGTAGAATGAGATTTTCAAAATTCGATGGTGAAAAATATAATTTAAGTTACTTCCAAAGTACAAGAGGAAATTTAGTTTCTATAAAGAGGCCTTTCAAAATTATTGAAAAAAACAAAGTGGTTAAGGGAAGAAACAAACAAAATCAAATTTCAGCAAAATTAAATTTTTCGACAAGATCGATATATAATAAAGAATTACAAGTTTTTAAAATAAGGAAAATGGATTCAAAAGAGTTTGAAGAAATTAATGAAGAAAATCAAATCTTACCAATTTTTTTAAAAGAATTTAAAACTAATTTTTGGAATGAATTTGAAGAAGAGACAAAATAAAAAAGAGCCTTGCGATTAGACAAGGCTCTTTTAAATCAAATAATATATTATAATTAATTTGGTAATATCACCTTATCAATAACGTGAATAACCCCATTGTTTGCTTGTACATCTACTGCTATAATTTTACTTACTCTATTATTGCCATCTGTCAACGTAGCTCCTCCGGTAATATTAGCGGTTATAGGACCACCTAAAGTATTAAGCTCTAAATTGTCAGATAAATCAGTTGATAACGCATTTGTTTCTCCAATAACATGGTATGTTAATGTTGCTTTTAAAGTTGGCTCATCAATGTCAGTTAATTTTGCAACACCAAGTTCTGTTAGTAAATCTACAAATGCTTGATCAGTTGGAGCAAATACTGTAAAAGGTGCAGGAGATGTCCCAGCATCTGTACTTAATATTGAAGCAAAGTCAGCTGTCAAATCAGGTCTTGTTAAAGCGATTAGTAAATTAGTTAATCCTGTGTCAGCTTTTGCAAAAGTAACTATCGATGGAATTGGAACCACTCTGTCTACAGCATGTATAATACCATTTGTAGCTCTCACATTTCCTTGAGTTATTCTTGATTCACCATTTAAAGTAACCCTCATATTCACTTGTTCTATGTGAATAGATAAAGGAGTTTTAGAAGCGGCGCTTGTAGCAGCAGTTTGAAAATATCCTGTTACAAAATCACGGTATTCGATCCCTCCAACCATAACATGATTTAGAAGTATTTGCGTTAGAAGCTCTGTTGGAACTTCATCTAAATTATTATATCCAACTTGCATTAAGAAACGAGCAAAAGCCATATCGTTTGGAGCATATAGAGTATATTGTTCAACCCCGTCAAGAACTACAGCTAAATTTGTTTTTTGCAAAGCAGAAGTTAAATACATATAATTTGTGCTTGTAGCAACATGCCCGAAAATTGTTTTAGGTTGCATTACATAATCATCATCATCATTATTAGAACATGAATGAATTGCTAATGTTAAAAACAGTAGTGTAAATAATTTTAAATTTTTAATCATATTGATTTTTTTATTTTTTTTAATAAATACAAACAACGTGCCAACTAAAAATTTGCTATATTAAAATCAATATAATTTTTACCTAATAAACATGAAGAAAAGAATATTAAAATTGTTCTTGCTTTTATTAGTACTGTCAATTTCATTGTATTTGTATTCACCTGATATTTCCGTTTCTGAACTTAAGAAAACCTATGCTAACCAATATTCACAGTTTATTGAAATTGATGGAATGAATGTTCATTATAGGGATGAAGGAGAGGGTCAGACAATTGTTTTATTACATGGCACAGGAGCATCATTACACACTTGGGATGAGTGGACTAATGAATTAAAAAAAACCTTTAGAGTTATAAGGCTAGATTTACCAGCTTACGG
Source organism: Cryomorphaceae bacterium BACL29 MAG-121220-bin8 (assembly GCA_905182765.1). Classification (GTDB taxonomy): domain Bacteria; phylum Bacteroidota; class Bacteroidia; order Flavobacteriales; family Flavobacteriaceae; genus MAG-121220-bin8. The sequence goes on from CAJJCV010000024.1 coordinate 19,818, forward strand.
CTTAACAGGGCCGCATCCTGAGAAAAAATATTCTCTTTCAGATTATTCCAGTTTTTTAAATTCTTTTGTTGAATCATTGGATATAGATAATTTTATTCTTTCGGGAAATTCACTTGGAGGAGCAATTGCTTGGTATTATGCTTCTGAATATCCAAACAAGGTTGAATTATTAAGTTTGTTAGATCCAGGGGGATTGTATAACAAAGAGAAGCAAAGTCCATTGGTTTTTAGATTGGCAAGAGCACCTGGAATAAATAAAATACTTCGCTATGTAACACCTAGGTTTTTTATTAAAAACACATTAAAAGAAGTCTACTTTGATAAAACTAAATTGACGGACAAAAAAATAGATACTTACAGAGATTTGATATTAAGGGAAAACAATAGAGAATCATTTATTAATCGTTCAAATTCAGAACCAGTAGATTACACCAGTAGATTAAAATTAATAACTTGTCCTACCCAAATTATTTGGGGAAATGAGGACGAGTGGATCCCAGTTGAAAACGCTAAGTTTTTTAGTAAATCAATTCAAAATACTAGAGTTGACATAATGCAAGAAACAGGTCATCTTCCGATGGAAGAAAGACCATATGAAAGCTTAGAACTTTTGTTAAACTTTATAAACAGCAATTAATGACTTTATCAAATTCAATTTTTCCTTTTTTTAAGGAACTAACTTATAATAACAATAGAGAATGGTTCTTAAAAAATAAACCAACATTTAAAGAACACGAAGCTCAAGTCAAAAATTTTGGTGAGCACCTGAAAAACAGATTAAATGAGTTCGATAGTATTGACAAATTTAAATTATTTAGAATATACAGAGACGTTCGTTTTTCAAAAGATAAAACTCCATTTAAGACACATTTTGGGCTTACCTGGCATCGAACTAAACCTCAATTTCGAGGAGGATATTATTTACACATTTCACCAGGAAAAAACTTTTTAGCATGTGGATTTTGGGATCCAAATCCCAATGATTTAAAAAGAATAAGACAAGAATTTGATTTTGATGCAAAGGAATTTAGAGATATAATTAGCGCTAAAGAATTTTTCTCAATTTGGGGGAATTTAGAAGGAAGTGAGTTAAAAACTGCTCCACGAAATTTTGATAAAAATCATCCCGATATTGATTTGATTCGTAAAAAACAATACATCTTTACGATTAACTTTTCTAATAAAGAAGTTTGCGATCCTGAGTTTATAAATAAATTAGACAATGCCTTAAAAAAGGTTAGACCTTTCACAGATTATATGTCAAATGTATTAACAACAGATGAAAACGGGGAGTCTCTACTTTAGATTGTTTGATAGTTTGTTGTAAAGATTATACAGACCATATAAAAACCACACTAAAACTAGTCCCCACCAAAGGATAAAAAACCAATCGTTTTTTGTTGTGTTGTTCCATTCAAGCCATTCAAATACAATTCCCTCGATAAATAAGTCAAATGATAACAAGATAAAAAATCCAAAAATCCAAAGAATAAAAAAAGAAAAGAGCTTCACTTTTTAAAAGTACTAAAACTTTAAAACATTAAATACCCCCTATCATACTCATTCCACAGTAACGGATTTCGCAAGATTTCTAGGCTGATCAATGTCACATCCTTTTTTATTTGCAATATGGTATGATAAAAGTTGAAGCGGAATATTGGCTATTATTGGAGCAATAAGTTCATCACAGTTTGGGATTTCTATAATATGATCAGCTAATTGTTCAATTTCTTCATCACCCTCTGAGACAACAGCTATAATTTGTCCGCCACGGGCTTTAATTTCCATAATATTACTAACTACTTTATGATAATTACCTTTTTTGGTAGCAATTACCACTACAGGCATGTTTTCGTCTATAAGAGCAATAGGCCCATGTTTCATTTCTGCAGCAGGATATCCTTCAGCATGTATGTACGAAATCTCTTTAAGTTTTAGAGCTCCCTCAAGAGCAATTGGAAAGTGATATCCTCTACCTAGATACAG
>CAJJCV010000025.1 GCA_905182765.1 Cryomorphaceae bacterium BACL29 MAG-121220-bin8
GCTCTTCCGATCTTTTATAATATATGTTTCTAATCGTTCGCCATTATTGATGTTCACTACTTGAACTTTTTCTCCAGGTATCATCTTAGCTGCATCAAGAAGTGTTTCGTCAATTGTTATACTTCCAATATAATTTAAATCACAATTAGTAACCGTGACTCTGTGAATTTTAGATTTTAATACTTCTATTTCCATGTGTCAAATATAGCTATTTAACTAAAATATTATCAATCAATCTTACGTCATTCACTAACACACAAATAAATATCCTGTAAGATTTATTTAAATCAATTATATTTTCTTTTTTTAGAGTTTCGTTATGAACTATTTCTAAATATTCTAATTCAAAACCAGTGATAGAGTTAATTTCTTTTTTACAATTTGCATAAATAATTTTAAAAGGAATTTTTAAATAATTTTCTTTAGCGTAAACTAGTTTGTTATAAATGACCGAAGCCTTTTCTTTGTTTTTTAATGATAATAAGTTGTTTCTTGAACTCAAAGCTAATCCGTTTTTTTCTCTAACAGTTGGGCAAACAATAAGTTTTGTTTTATAACCTTTAATCTCAATTAATTTATTTATAATTCTTGTTTGTTGAAAATCTTTTTCTCCAAAAAAAGCTTTATTTGGTTTAAATAACTCAAATAACTTTGCAACAATTGTTCCTACCCCATTAAAATGGTTATTTCTGTACTTCCCCTCAAGTTCTTTATCTAGATTTTCAAAATCATAAACTTCTGATTTTAATTTACTGTTATACATTTCAGAAATTTCAGGATAAAAAATATTTACATTTTTTGAAATTTTTGAAATCATTTTTAAATCCTTATCAATATTTTTTGGATAATTATTAAGATCATTTTTATTGTTAAATTGAGTAGGATTAACAAAAATAGTTACCCAAACTACATCACAAGCGATAATTGCATGTTTTAATAATGATAAATGACCTTGATGCAAAGCCCCCATAGTCGGCACAAGACCGATAGTTTTTTTTAAATTAATTTCGTAGTTAATACTTTCTTTAACTTCAGATTTAAGAGTGTATAACAACATTTAATATAACTTTAACAGTTTGAATGTGTGAAAATATGAGGTAAATCTAACATAATTTTTGTAATTTTGCATTTCAATTTAAATGAGTCTAAAGAAAGGATTTTATGACTGGAAAAAAAGTACTTTACGTATCTTCTGAAGTTATCCCGTATTTACCCAACAATGATATTTCTACACTTACTTACAATTTGCCTAAAGTTGTAAACAAAAATGGTGGTCAAACTAGAATTTTTATTCCAAAATACGGTTTAATTAATGAAAGAAGACATCAGCTTCATGAAGTCATTAGACTTTCTGGAATGAATTTAATTATTGATGACTTAGATATGCCGTTAATTATTAAAGTTGCGTCAATTCCTAAAGAGAGAATGCAGGTTTATTTTATTGACAACGATGAATATTTTAAAAATAGATTATTAGATTCAGATAAAAAGAAAAACTTGTATAAAGACAACGACGAAAGAGCAATATTTTTTGCCAAAGGTGTGGTTGAAACTATAAAAAAACTAAATTGGACACCTGATATTATTCATGTTCATGGATGGATAGCATCATTAATGCCGTTATATCTAAAACAGTATTATAAAGACGAACCTCTTTTTTCAAAATCTAAGGTCGTAACTTCTATTTATGACAATGAAATTAAAGGTGATTTAAACTCTGGAATCATTAGTAAAATTAAGTTTGATGAAGTTGAAAGTGATACTCTTAACATATTAGAAAATCCAACTTATGAAAATCTATATAAATTATCGATAATGAATTCAGATGGTGTTGTGTTTGCATCTGAAAATATTAATAAATCTTACTTGGATTTAGCAAATAATTCTAAAATTCCTGTTTTAAAATGTGGTTTTAAAGAAGGTTTTGAAAAAGAATACATGGACTTTTATAATGACAAGATTTTAAATTAATATTTTGAAAAATTTTTACTTTACTCTGTTAATATCTATAGTTTTTATTTCTTGCAATAAAGATTACAAAACTGTAGGTCTGAATTTAATTGACAACAATACTTTTAGAACTAATCTTGAGGAAATTCCTTTAAGTGTAAAAATGCGAAATATTCCACCTTATGTTTCAAATGTTGTACAAACATTTCAAATTGGGGAATACAATGATAATATATACGGATCATCAAAAGTTAGTTTTTTAAGTCAAGTTAATTTTGAAGATCCTAATTTAGTATTTGGAGACTATGCACAATCTAATGAAGATAATCCAGATGGTAATATTTCTCGTATTCAAGAAAATGAAACCATCAAAAATGTTTTTTTAGATATCCCTTTTTTCACAAATATTGATGATGATGATAATGATGGTGTTATAAATATTTATGACATTGATAGTACAGATCCATATAGTGATTCTGATGGTGATGGAGTTTCTGATGCAGATGAATCTAATTTAGGTCAAAATCCTTTAGATGAAGATACTGATGGAGACGGAATTTTAGACGGAGAGGACACAGAATCTATTAATCCTTATGCTGGAAGAACACTATATGAGCTTGACTCATTAATAGGAAATACTGAAGCTACTTTTAAATTAAAAGTTAGTGAATTAGACTATTTTTTAAGACCATATGATCCAGACTCAAACTTTGAAAAATTTCAAAAGTATTATTCAAACAATACACTTCCAGAAAACTTTTCAGGTTACACATTATTTGACAGTGAAATCAAAATCGATTCAAATGAATTAGTATTTTACAATGAGGATGATCCAGAAACAGAAGAAGAAGATGAATCGGAAGTTGTTAAAGAAAGATTATCTCCAAGGATTAGAGTAGACTTAGACCACGATTTTTTTCAAACAAAATTTTTAGATATTGAAGGTTCTCAAGAGATTTCGAACTTAGATAATTTTAAGCTATACTTCAAAGGACTAGTATTAGAAGCTTATGATTTTTCTGATCCTTTACTAATGATTTTAAACTTTAATGAAGCTGAAATCAAGGTCGTGTATGAATATCAAAAGTACAATACACAAGATACTACAGACGATACCTCTGATGATACAGTAGATACTGAAGAAGCTGATTTCTTGTTTAAGCTTAACGGAATCAAACTAAATTCGTTCAAGCATGATCCATACCCGGGTTATGTTTATTCTGCTATTGCAGACACCGTTACAAATCCTGAAAGAGTTTATTTAAAAGGAGGTCAGGGTATTATGGCTGAAATTGAATTATTTAAAGATGACAATGGAGTTGATGTTCTTGAAGAAATTCGATCTAAGGAGTGGTTAGTTAATGAAGCAAACATTTCAATTTATATTGATAAAGAGATGCTGTCTTCATCAGGAGGAATAATTGAACCTTCTAGGCTATATCTTTACGACTTAGTCAATAAAGCTCCTATTATAGATTATTTTGTGGATAATTCTGCTGGACAAAAATCCTATCAAAATAAAGTTATTCATGGTGGTATAATTGAATTAGATGATGACAAAAATGGTTTAATGTATAAAATTAGAATTAGCGAACATATTAAAAATGTTGTTAGAAAAGATTCTACAAATGTAAAACTTGGTTTAGTTGTTTCTTCTGACATAAATAATACAATTAATATTGAGGTTAAAGATTCAGAATACATGTTATTTACTCCTCTTTCTTCTGCAATAAACCCACTAGGCACAGTTCTTATCGGACCAAGTCCAAGTGCAGAAAATTTTGATAAACGAATGAAATTAAATTTATTCTACACTGAAGTTAATAATTAGATATAGTTACTTTATCTGATTTCCAGTTTCTTTTTAAAAGTCCTTTCTTCCAATATTTAATGCACTCTATAAGTATTTCCCTTTTAATTGATGAAAAAACAGAAGATAAGATAAGATCAATAAACTTTGAAAACACAAGAACTAAGTGAAGACTTAAAGCATTTAAATTTTCAAAATGATTTTGAACATAAATATGAGAAGATTTTATAACCTCTAATTTTGTCATTACAGAAATTGATCTGTTTTTTCTTGATGATTCTCCATGAAAATGAATACATTTCCAATTGTTAAATAGAGACACCTTTAGGCTTAAGTCTTTAGCTCTTTTACATAAGTCCATATCTTCATAATACATCCAATAGTTTTCGTTCCATCCATTTAAAATTAAAAAGTCAGACTTTCTCAAGAGAACGAATGATCCAGAAATCCAATCAGGATGCGAAATATCTTCAGTATTTAATTTTTCATATGTTAGACCTCTAAAAATTCTATAAAAAAACCGAAAGAAACCTGTAATGGTCCATGTATTTAAAAATAAACCATAAGCATTTGTATTATTATTCTTTTTATTTAATTGTTTAATTCCAATTAGCCTATGTTCTTTGTTTAAGTTAGAAAATTTAATTAACGAACTAAGAGAATTTTTATCTAAAATAGTATCAGGATTTAAGAACAATAACCATTTTGATTCTGAATGTGTGGCTCCAATATTACAGGCCTTAGCAAATCCTAAATTATTTTTATTTTCAATCCAGTTAATTTGTTTAAATCTGATTTTAAAGTCTTTAAGTCTATTGTCGTTAGAAAAATTATCAACAATAATAATCTGAAGGTTAATTTGATTTTGATTTAAAATGCTTTCTAAACACAATTGAAGTTTATCCCAAGATTTATAATTTACAATTATAATTGAGAGATCAGTTTTCATTATAATTTCTTTCTTAACCTTGCTACAGGTGCACCAATCATTTCTCTGTATTTTGCCACAGTTCTTCTAGCAATAGGATATCCTTTTCCATTAATTTTTTTAGTAAGCTCATCATCAGTTAGAGGCTTAGATTTGTTCTCACCATTAATGATATTTTGTAATTCTTTTTTAATCTCAATTGTAGAAACCTCAATTCCTTTATCGTTTGTTATTCCCTCTGAAAAAAATGTTTTTATTAATTTAATTCCATAAGGGGTATCAACATATTTACTGTTTGCTACTCTAGAAATAGTAGAAATATCCATTCCGATTTTTTCAGCAATATCTTTCAATATCATTGGTTTTAAGTTGCTTTCGTCACCACTTAAAAAATATTTACTTTGAAATTCCATTATTGTCTTCATGGTAATCAACAACGTCTGATTTCTTTGATTTATAGCATCAATAAACCATTTAGCTGAATCTAGTTTTTGTTTAATAAATGTAACTGCTTGTTTTTTACTCTTAGAAATGTTTTTGTTCTCCTGATATCCAGATAACATGTTTTTATATTCATTAGAAACATAAAGTTCTGGGGCATTTCTCGAATTTAAATTTAATGCTAATTTATTTTCAATAATTTCAATTTTAAAATCGGGTATTATAGTTGAATTAATCTTAGTGGGTTCAGAAAATGCTGATCCTGGTTTAGGATTTAATTTTTCAATTTTTTTTATTGCATCTCTTAATTGATCCTCTGAAATATTAAGTTTTTGAATTATTTTTTGATAATGTTTTTTTACAAATAATTCAAAATGATTTTTCAAAATGTTGACGGCATTATTTACTGGAATAGAATCTTTTTTTCTTTTTAATTGAAGAACTAAACATTCTTGTAAATTTCTTGCACCAACACCCGGAGGATCTAAAAGATGAATTTTATTTAAAATTTTTGTTAAAGAATCTATTTCTGTATAAATCCCCATTGTAAAAGCTAAATCATCAACAATATCCATTAAATCTGTTCTTATATATCCAGATTGATCTACACTCCCAACTAAAAATTCTGCAATTTTAGTGTCATTTTCGTTTAAAGAAAAAGTTGTTAATTGATTTTTTAAATATTGATTGAAACTTATTCCTGAAATAAATGGCATTGATTTTTCTTCATCATCATCGCTGTAATTATTAGTTTTTAATTTATAATCTGGAATATCATCGTCACTTAAGTAATCTTCAACGTTAATTTCGACATCATCGTTTTTATTTTCCTGATCGTAATCAGGTTCATTTTCATAATAATCTTCTTCCTGATCTTTTTCTGATTGTAATGCTGGATTTTCTTCTATTTCTCTTGACAAACGTTCTTCAAGTTCCTGAAGAGGAAGTTCAATTAGCTTCATCAACTGTATTTGTTGAGGAGACAATTTTTGAGAAAGTTTTAATTGTAAAAACTGCTTAAGCATTTATTTTAATAAGTATTAAAAATACAAAAAAACTTAATGTTGAATTAAATATTAAAATTCAGCATTTTTTGGAGTTCTTGGGAAAGGAATAACATCCCTTATGTTAGACATTCCTGTAGCAAATAAAATAAGTCTTTCAAGACCTAGTCCAAACCCGCTGTGTTTTACGGTACCGTATTTTCTTAAATCCAGATACCACCATAATTCTTTTTCATCGATATTAAGTTCTGCAATTCTTTCTTTTAAAACCTCTAATCTTTCTTCTCTTTGAGAACCTCCTACAATTTCACCAATTCCTGGAAATAAAATATCCATTGCTTTAACTGTTTTTCCATCTTCATTCATTCTCATATAAAAGGCTTTAATTTTAGCGGGATAATCGTATATAATTACAGGTTTTTTAAAGTGTTTTTCTACTAAAAAACGTTCGTGTTCGCTTTGTAGGTCTACTCCCCATTCATTTATAGGATATTTAAATTTTTTCTTCTTATTCGGCTTAGAATTTCTTAGAATATCAAATGCCTCAGTGTAATTTATTCTTTTAAAATCATTATCAACTACAAAGTTTAACCTTTCAATTAAATTTAGTTCATTTCTGTCTTTCAAAGGCTTTGCTTTATCTTCACTAACTAACCTCTCGTTTAAAAACATTAAATCTTCTTTGCAATCATCAATGACGTATCTTAAAACTTCTTTTATAAAATCTTCTGCCAGATTCATGTTGTCGTCTAGATCACTAAATGCCATTTCTGGCTCAACCATCCAAAATTCAGCTAAATGTCTTGAGGTGTTTGAATTTTCTGCTCTAAATGTAGGCCCAAAAGTATATACATTTCCAAGTCCCATCGCCATACTTTCAGCCTCTAGTTGTCCCGATACAGTTAGGTTGGTTTCTTTCCCAAAAAAATCTTTAGAAAAATCAATTTTCTTTTCACTATCAATATCAGCATTATTTATGTCAAGAGTTGTTACCTTAAACATTTCTCCCGCACCTTCAGCGTCACTTCCAGTAATAATAGGTGTGTTAACATAAACAAACCCATTTTCTTTAAAATACTTATGAATAGCATAAGATATACTTGATCTTATTCTAAATATTGAACTAAATGTATTTGTTCTAATTCTTAAATGAGCATTTTCTCTTAAAAATTCTAAACTATGTTTTTTAGGTTGTATTGGATATTCTTCTGGATCACATTTGCCTAGTATTTCTATTTTTTCAACTTTAATTTCTATTTTTTGTCCTTTTCCTTGACTTTCAACTAATGTCCCTGTGATTTTTACAGATGCTCCAGTATTAATATTATTTAAAATTTCACTATCAGTATTTTCATAATCGACAACACATTGAATACTTTGAAATTGAGATCCATCGTTCAAAGAGATAAATCTATTGGCTCGAAATGTCTTAACCCATCCTTTTATAGAAATTGTTTTTGAAATCGGAGTTTTTAAAAATAAATCTTTAACTGTCATGTTTAATTTAATATTTGAAAATCTGTTTCAAATATAAAGTTTTGAATTGGTTTATTATTAATTTAATCGGAGTCTAATTTTATTTTAGGATCTTTCATATCAATTTTATTTGAAATATTTTTTTCCAAAGAAATTAAAAGTGAAGGTAATAGAACTAAGTTCGCCAACATTGCAAATAGTAAAGTAGTGGAAACTAACCCTCCTAGCGCAATTGTTCCCCCATAGCTTGAGGTCATGAAAACCGAAAATCCAAAAAATAACACAACAGAAGTATAAAACATGCTAATTCCAGTTTCTCTAAGAGACGAAAAAACAGATTTTCTGATTTTCCAGTTGTTAGCTATTAATTCCTGCCTGTATTTCACAAGAAAATGAATCGTATCATCAACTGAAATTCCAAAAGCAATACTAAAAACTAAAATTGTAGAAGGTTTTATTGGGATATTCAAAAACCCCATTACTCCAGCTGTAAAAAGTAATGGAAGAATATTTGGAACTAATGAAATTACTACCATTTTATATGATCTAAATAAATATGTAATCATCAATGAAATAAGCATGATTGCTAAAAATAGAGAAATCAGTAAATTTTTAATCAAGAATTTAGTTCCTTTTAAATAACCTAGTGTTTTTCCTGTGAGAGTTACGTCAAACCTATCCTCCGGAAAGTATAATTCAATTCCTTTAAGCAGGCTTGCTTCAATACCCTCCATCCTTTCTGTGTCAATCTCACCTATCATAGTAGTTACTCTTGCTATTTGACCAGTTTCATTTATATAACTATTTTTTTCTCCTAGTTTAAGATTGGAATTTTTTATATAGTTAGAAATAAAAGTGTTTTCTTGAGAAGATGGTAACTGGTAGTAGTTAGGATTTCCATTGTAAAAAGACTGTTTAATGTATTTTGAAAGATTAACTACTGATATTGGATTTGATAGTTCAGGAATCCTTAAAATGTGCTCATGAAAATCATCGATTCTTTTAAGATTAGCAAGCCTAGTTATTCCATTTTTTCTTCTGCTATCTATCATTATTTCTAAAGGGAGAACTCCTTTAAATTCTTTTTCAAAAAACTTGATGTCTTTAACAAATTCTGACTTTGCAGGCATGTCCTCAATTAAATTCCCTGAAATTTCAATTTTATTCATTCCTACTATGCTTATACATAGACAAAGTATAGAAATGATAAATACAGGAATTCTTCTCTTCTTAACTGTATTCCCCAAAAAGTCAACGAAAGAGTTTAACCAATTATTGTTTAAATGTTTTAAATGCTTTTTTTTAGGTAGCGGTAAAAAACTATAAATAATAGGAATTAATAAAATGGATAATATAAAAATCACCATAATATTTATTGATGCAACTACTCCAAATTCTTTTAAAACCTGACTATCAGTCAAAATAAATGTTGCAAATCCACAAGCTGTTGTGATATTTGTCATTAATGTAGCATTACCAATTTTAGAGATTACCCTTTGTAATGATCTTGCTTGATTTCCGTGTTTTTTTACTTCATGTTGGTATTTATTTATTAAAAAAATACAATTAGGAACTCCAATGACAATTATTAGCGGGGGAATAAGCGCAGTTAGAACAGTTATTTCAAACTGTAATAGTCCAAGAACACCTAGTGCCCACATAACACCAGTTATTACAACACTTAATGTAATTAATGTAGCTCTGTATGATCTAAAAAAGAAAAAGAATATACAAATTGTAACACAAATAGCTATTATTACAAATTTGCCTATTTCGTCCATAATATTTTGAGCATTCATAGTTCTGATATATGGCATACCAGAAATCCTAACATTTATATTGCTTTGTTTTTCAAATTCTTTGATCGCAGGAACGAAAACATTATTTACAAAATCAATTCTCTCAATATTATTTACTACTTCTTTATTTAGGTATATAGCTGTTTGAATTGTTTCACTTTTTTTATTGAACAATATGTTTTCATAAAAAGGAAAATCATTAAATAGTAAAGTTTTAAATTCAGATATTTTTTTATTACTTGAAAATGATTCGTTTTTAACGGAATCAATTATAAATTCTTTTTTTATTTTATTTTTCTTAATTACAGGGAAATTTCCAACATGAAGAACATTATTAATCTCTTTTTCAGATTTAAAAGAATCGCTAAGTTTTATCCAGGCATTAAAATTTGTTTTTTCAAATAATAAAGAATCATTTACAGCTATTATTAAAAGGTTTCCTTCTTCACCAAATACATCCACAAAATTATCATATGCTATATTGAAAGGATGATCTTTAGGCATTAAATTAGCCTCTGAATAACTAAAACGAATGTTTTTCCACTGTGTAGAAAGAAAGATAGTATTTATTAAAATTAGTATTAAAAAAAGAATTCTATTTCTTAAAATTAAACGAGCAAATTTTTCCCAACTTATGGAATTTTTTGATTTAATCATTGACTAGTTTATTCAAAATATATAGTTTATATGGAAAGAATTTCTTTTTCTTTAGATATGAAAATTTCGTCTATTTTTGAAATATGACTGTCAGTTAAAGTTTGAATTTCTTTTTCAGATATAGCTTTTTGATCAGTAGAAATTTCAATTTTTTTTATTTCATTATTAGCATCTTTCCTTGAGTTTCTAATACTAATTTTAGCATCTTCAATTTCAGATTTTGCTATTTTAACTAATTCAATTCTTCTTTCTTCAGTCAGGGGTGGGATACTTATTATAATGGATTCTCCGTTATTCATTGGATTGAATCCTAAATTAGCAATTTGAATAGCTTTTTCGATATCTTGTAACTTATCTTTCTCCCAAGGTTGTACTGAAAGTGTTTGAGCATCTGGGGTATTGATATTTGCCACTTGAGATAATTGAGTAGAAGATCCATAATAATCTAGTTTTACACTCGAAAGCATTGCTGGATTTGCTTTTCCTGCTCGTATATTTAATAATTCTCTTTCAAGGTGTTTCACAGCATTTGTCATTGATTCTTCACAAGCTTCAATAATAAATTCTAATTCTTCCACAATTAATTTTTTATAGAGGTTCCTATTTTAGTGCCATTAATCAATTTCAATAGATTACTAGTTTTGTTCATGTTAAAAACTACAATAGGCAAGTTGTTTTCTTGACTTAATGTAAATGCAGTTGAATCCATTATTTTTAAATTCTTTTTTATTACATCGTGAAAAGTAATAGACTCGTATTTAATTGCATTTTCATTTTTTTCTGGGTCACAATCATAAACTCCATCAACTCGAGTCCCTTTTAAAATTACATCAGCATTTATTTCAATAGCTCTTAAAACCGCAGCAGAATCAGTTGTGAAAAAAGGATTTCCTGTTCCACCACCAAAAATTACTACTCTCTTTTTCTCTAAATGTCTTACGGCTTTTCTTTTTATGTAGGGTTCAGCGACTGCTTCAATTTTTATGGCAGTTTGTAATCTGGTTTGAACATTCTCTTCTTCAAGAGCACTTTGTAGTGCCATTCCATTAATAACTGTAGCAAGCATTCCCATGTAATCAGCTTGAACACGATCAATTCCGTTACTTGCAGCTGACACGCCTCTAAATATATTACCTCCTCCAATAACAACAGCAACTTCAAGACCTAGCTTTGTAACAGCCTTAATCTCTTTTGCATATTGAGCAATTCTTTTAGGATCAATTCCATAACTTCTTTCACCTAATAATGCTTCTCCGCTAAGTTTAAGTAATACTCTTTTATAAATCATTGTTGTAAATATAGTTAATGATTACAATTAAATTAAAAAAGAACAGTATTGAATTTTAATAAATTATGATAAACTAACTCTTTTAAAACTTGTTATTGCTAAATCACTATCAACAGATTTAATATAGTTTGCAACACTTTGTTTATTATCTTTTATATAATCCTGATTTACTAGAGTGTTATCTTTGAAAAATCTTTTCAATTTCCCTTTGGCAATATTATCAAGCATAGCTTCAGGTTTACCTTCTTGTCTAAGTTGATCTTTTGCAATTTCAATTTCCTTTTCAATTGTTTTTTGATCAACACCGTTTTCATCTAATGCTATTGGGTTCATAGCTGCAGCTTGCATAGCAACATTTTTAGAGGCTTCTTCAATGCCGTCAACTGGTTTAGAAAAACCTACTAAAGTTGCAATTTTATTTCCAGCATGAATATATTTTCCAACATATCCAGCAGAAACCTTTTCAAAGTTGCCAATAACTAGTTTTTCCCCAATAACTCCAGTTTGTTGAATAAGCTTTTCATTTACTGACATAGAATCAATTTCACAATTCAAAAAATCATCCATTGTTTCATGTGAAATAGCTAGTTCAGCTAGTTGATTAGCTAAAGTTACAAAACTTTCGTTTTTAGCAACGAAGTCAGTTTCACAGTTTAGGGAAATGATAACTCCAATTGTATTATCAGAATTAACTTTTGCAATTGCAGCTCCTTCTGAAGATTCTCTATCAGCTCTTTTAGCAGCTACTTTTTGTCCTTTCTTTCTTAAAATTTCTATAGCAGTTTCAGTATCCCCATTGGCTTCAACTAAAGCATTTTTACAATCCATTATTCCAGCTCCTGAAATTTTTCTAAGATTGTTTACGTCTGATGCAGTTATTTTTGTCATAATTATTCTTCAGTTTTTTTAGAAACTCTTGTTCTTTTCTTTTTCTCTTTTACTTCAGTTTTATCATCAACAGTTTCATCAGATTTAACAGATCCTGCTTCTTTTTCTTTTTTAACTTCAGCAATTTCTTTTTCTTTCATTCTTTCAGACAATCCCTCTTTTATTGCGATTGAAACATGATTTAATACAATGTCTATCGATTTAGAAGCATCATCATTTGATGGAATTGCATAATCAACTTGTCTAGGATCACAATTTGTATCAACCATAGCAAAGATTGGAATATTCAATTTTTGAGCTTCACGAATGGCAATATGTTCTCTTCTTATGTCCACAACAAATAATGCACCAGGTAATCTAGTCATATCTGTAATTGAACCAAGGTTTTTTTCTAGTTTTGCTCTTAGTCTATCGATTTGTAATTTTTCTCTTTTAGAAAGAGCTTCAAAAGTACCGTCCTGTTTTGTTCTGTCAATAGCTGACATCTTTTTAACTGCTTTTCTAATAGTTACAAAGTTAGTAAGCATTCCACCAGGCCATCTTTCAGTAATGTAAGGCATGTTAACGTCGGCAGCAGTTTTTGATACAAGATCTTTTGCTTGTTTTTTTGTGGCAACAAATAAAATTTTTCTTCCAGAAGAAGCTATTTTAGATAAAGCAGAAGATGCTTCTTCAATTTTAGATACAGTTTTGTAAAGGTTAATAATATGTATCCCGTTTTTTTCCATGTGAATGAAAGGGGCCATATTAGGATTCCATTTTCTTGTAAGGTGTCCGAAATGAACACCGGCCTCTAGTAGAGGTTTAATTTCAATTTTTGTCATTTTTTTTTAGTTTACGTTCCGTATGATTAGCAATAAATTTTAAATTTATTTAGATGCTAAACTAACTTTCGCGGTGCGAAGTACGACAACAGGTTAATTTCAATATATATATGAACTTTATAGCAATAATCTATGCGGTTTAACGCTTCGAGAATTGGAATTTTTTTCTTGCTTTCTTTTGACCAAATTTCTTTCTTTCAACCATTCTTGGATCTCTAGTAAGTAAACCTTCTTTTTTTAATGCTGGACGATCTTCCTCATTTATCTCACACAATGCCCTTGCTATAGCTAGTCTCACAGACTCAGCTTGTCCATTTATTCCGCCTCCATGAACATTTACCTTAACATCATAAGATGAAGTTGTTTCTGTTACAGCAAATGGTTGATTTACTTTATACTGTAGAATGTCAGTTGGGAAATATTCTTTTAAAGATTTTCCGTTTATTGAATATGCCCCCTTACCTTTCGAAAGGTATACTCTGGCAACTGATTTTTTTCTTCTACCTATTTTATGAATTACTTCCATATTATTTTAAATCATTTAAATTAATCAACATTGGATTTTGTCCTTCATGTTTATGATTTTCACCAACATAAACTTTCAAATTTCTAAAAAGAGCAGCACCTAATTTATTTTTTGGCAACATCCCTTTTACAGATTTTTCAACCAATCTAGCAGGATCTTTTGCAAAAAGCTCAGTAGCAGTTAGCGACCTTTGTCCCCCTGGATATCCAGTATGTCGAATATATTCTTTGCTTTCCCATTTGTTTCCAGAAAGCGTTATTTTTTCAGCGTTAATTACAATAACGTTATCTCCACAATCAACATGAGGAGTGAAACTCGGCTTATATTTACCTCTGATAAGTTTAGCTATTTTAGAACACATTCTACCTAGTCCTTGTCCGCTTGCATCAACAATAACCCAGTTCTTGTCAACTGTTTCTTTGTTTGCTGAGATTGTTTTGTATGTTAAAGAATCCAAAATATTTAATTTTTAAAAAAGCATTACCCATGCCTTTAATTGGCCTGCAAATCTACAATAATAAATCAAATCTGCAAATCAGTAATTAAACAAATTATTAATGTGCTTCAAACCAGTTTAAACCAGTGCCCATATCTACTTTTAAGGGTATTTTTATATCGAATGCGTTTTCCATTTCATTTTTAATCATTTCTTTCATTTCTTTTAATTCACTTTTATGAATTTCAAATATTAATTCATCATGAACTTGAACAAGCATTTTAGATTTAAAATTATTTTTACTTATTTTTTGTTGAATACTTATCATCGCAAGCTTTATAATATCTGCTGCGCTTCCTTGTACTGGCGCATTAACTGCATTTCGTTCTGAAGCTCCTCTAACGATTGGATTTCTTGAGTTAATATCTTTTAAATACCTCCTACGTCCTAAAATTGTTTCAACATAACCATTCTCTCTGGCAAAATTTATTTGAGACGATATGTAATTTTTTAATTTTGGATATGCTTCATAATAGGATTCTATTAATTCTTTTGACTCATTTCTTGACAGTGAAGTTTGATTACTAAGTCCAAATGCTGAAACACCATAGATAATCCCAAAATTTACAGTTTTTGCATTACTCCTTTGTTCAGATGTTACTTCATTTATATCAATATTAAAAACTTTTGCAGCTGTTGAGCTATGAATGTCTTGATCATTTTTAAATGCTAAAATCATGTTAGGATCTTCACTTAAGCAAGCGATTACTCTTAATTCAATTTGGGAGTAATCGGCGGACAACATCACATAGTTATCATTGTCACATATAAAAGCTTTTCTAATCTCTCTTCCTCTGGGATTTCTAATAGGAATGTTTTGTAAATTTGGATTATTACTGCTAAGTCTTCCCGTTGAAGCAACTGCTTGGTTAAATTCAGCATGTATTCTTAAGCTGTGAGGATTAATTTGTTTAGGGAGAGCATCTACATAGGTGTTTAATAATTTCTGTAGTGATCGCCATTCTAATACTTTTTCTACAATTAAATGATCTCCTGATAGTTTTGATAAAACCTCCTCACTTGTGGAAAATTGACCGGATTTAGTTTTTTTAGGTTTTTCTACGATTTTCATTTTATTGAAAAGCACTTCTCCAAGTTGTTTAGGTGATGCTAGATTAAATTCTTCATTTGAAATTTCAAAAATAATTTTTTCAAGTAGACTTAGTTCTTTATGAAATGTAATAGAAAGTTCTTTTAAAAAAGAAGAGTTTAGCTTTATTCCATTACTTTCCATAACTGATAAAACCTTTAATAAAGGCATCTCTATATCTTCAAAAAGATTTAATAACTTTCCTTTTTTTAAATCATTCTTTAGAAGATTGCTTAATTGAAAATTTAAATCAGATTTTTCCATGCAAATCTGAACTTTAGATTCATTATTTAAATCAGGACTATAATTTAAATAAGTTTGACAAGATGTTTTAAAATCGTGGTTTAGATCAGGATTAACTAAATAATGAGCTATTTTATTATCAAAATATTTCCCTTGAATCTTTAACCCTAAGTCATTCAAAAGTTTGAATTGATGTTTTAAATCAAATCCAATAATTATTAAACTCTCTATTTCAAACAAACTTTTAATTTCACTATATATTTCAGAATCTGATTTTTCTAAACTAATGAAATAGCTTTTGTCTTTGTCCCAGCTAAAACTTATTCCTAGGCAATTTTCTTTTTCTTGAAATTTAAAAACTTCAAGTGATATTACTTTTTGTTTTTTTAAAAGGGATACGATTAATTTTTTAGATAATTTACTCTCATTTATTTGATAAAATTTTGATGAATTTAAAAATGTATTTTTTTCTTTATTTAAGTTAGCGTCTGATTGTCCAGGAACACTAAATAAATCATATTGAATATCCTGTTGAGTATCTTGAGCAGTTAATTCATCATCTTCCTTTTTATCTTCTATAAATATTCTTTTAAAATTTTCTTTCATTCTGGCAAACTCCAGTTCTTCAAAAATTTCATAAACATTTTTATGGTTTGGATCTTCTAATTTAAAATCATTAAAATCATATTCAATAGGAACATCTAACATTATAGTTGCTAGCTTTTTCGATAGAATACCTTTATCTTTATTTTGTTCAATTTTTTCTCTTAATTTACCTTTAATTTCAGCAGTATTTTCTAATAAAATTTCCATTGATCCGTAAAGGTTTATGAATTTTTTAGCTGTTTTTTCTCCAACACCTGGAAGACCAGGTATATTATCGACAGAATCACCCATCATTCCTAAGAAATCGATGACTTGTATTGGATCTGTAACTTCAAACCTTTGCTGAACTTCTTTAATCCCCCAAATTTCAATCCCATTTCCCATTCTAGAAGGCTTGTACATAAAAATGTTTTCAGAAACTAACTGAGCAAAATCTTTATCCGGTGTAACCATAAAGACTTTGAAATTATTTTTTTCTGCATCTTTTGCAACAGTTCCAATTATATCATCTGCTTCAAAACCTTTTTTCATTAAAATCGGAATACCCATTGCTTTTAAAATATTATGAATATAAGGAACGGCAATTTTAATAGCATCAGGTGTTTCATGGCGATTTGCTTTGTATTCTTCAAACAACTCAATTCTGTCACTAGACCCTCCTAAATCAAATGCTACTGCAATGTTATCTGGTTTTTCTCTTTTAATTAAATCTAATAATGAATTCATAAAACCCATTATAGCACTTGTATCCATCCCCTTGGAATTTATTCTGGGGTTTTTAATAAAAGCGTAATACCCTCTAAAAATTAATGCATAGGCATCAATCAAGAATAGTTTTTTTCTATTGTTCATATATATATATTATATATTTGGATCTTCTAATTTAAAAAATTATAATGTTGAGTTGGTTAATTATTATTGTTGTTTTTTTATTAACTGAAATATACGCATTTCAAGCCTTTAAAATATTGTCAAAAAACAAGTGGATTATAAAATTATACACTTTTATAAATGTAATTGTTTTTGTAAATTTTTTTTTCAGACTATTTAGTATTTATTTTCAGAATTTAGATTATTCTGACATTTTTTACAACTATTTATCTGTCCCGTTTGCACTTCTTTTTACTTTATTATGTTTTAAACTTATTGTTATCTCATTTCTTTTTATTGAAGATATTGGAAGAATAGCTGAATCAACATTCAAATTTTTTTTTTCAAATTCGTCAGATTCTTTCTTAGTTAAAAGACGAGATTTTTTGAGTAAACTAGCAATTTTAGTTGCATCAATTCCTGTTCCATTTGTTATACACGGTATTTTTAAGGGCAGATATAATTATAAAGTATTTAATTATGAATTGAAATTTGATGATCTTCCTCAAGATTTTGACGGTTATAAAATAACCCATATTTCAGATATTCATAGCGGAAGCTTAGATAACAGAGAAAACGTTGAATACGCTGTAGATTTAATAAATAAGCAAAATTCTAACCTTATTTTATTTACTGGAGATATAGTTAATAATAAGGCAAATGAATTAATTAAATGGAAAACTTTATTTTCAAAACTCAAGGCAAAAGATGGTAAATATTCAGTTTTAGGAAATCATGATTATGGCGACTATGTACAATGGAATACTAAAAATGAAAAGAACCTTAACTTTCAACTTCTTCAAGATATTCAAAAAGAAATGGGGTTTAAATTATTGTTAAATGAGAATACTCAAATACGTAAAAAGAATAGCAGTATTTCATTAGTTGGCGTAGAAAACTGGGGAAAAGGTCGTTTTAAGAAAAAAGGTGATATCGATAAGGCCTGTTTAGGACTTGTAAATTCTGACTTTAAAATAGTTATGAGTCATGATCCCTCCCACTGGGATAAAGTATTAATAGATCATAAAACTCATTTTCATTTAACATTAAGTGGTCATACTCATGGAATGCAGTTTGGTATAGAAATTCCTGGATGGATTAAATGGAGTCCTGTTAAATGGGCCTATAAATATTGGGCTGGCATATATAACAATAACAAACAATTTCTAAATGTTAATAGAGGGTTTGGTGTTTTAGGTTTTCCTGGAAGAGTAGGTATCCCACCTGAAATCTCAGTGATTAAACTTAAAAAAGCATAGTTTTTTAAAAAATCCTTATTTTTATATAAATTCAAAACTGACCTATGTCAAAATTTGGTGAGCTTATAAATTTGGAAGTCCCAATACTATTAGACTTTTATGGTGATGGTGATGATTCTTCTAAGGCTATGCATCCTGTGTTAAGAGATGTAGCTGCTGCAATTGGAGATAAAGGAAAAGTAATTAAAATTAATGTGGATCAAAATAATGAACTTTCGGAAGCCCTTAGAGTAAAAGGACTGCCAACATTGATGATTTACAAATCTGGAGAAATGGTTTGGAGACAAAGCGGAGAACAAGACGCTAACACATTGATAAATTTAATCAATGATTTTATTTAAGCCTTCGCCTAATAATTCTAGCTCTTTTACTTCTCCAATTACATAACTCTTGTCACTATCATATTTTTGAATTAATTCAATTAATGACCTTAATTCAAAATAGTCATTTAGAACAGACTGTGAATATTCAGTCTTTTTATCATCCTGCATAGACATAATTATTGCTATTCTTTCCTTGTATTGAGATGAGATCTTTATATACAATTCTCTAGCAA
Organism: Cryomorphaceae bacterium BACL29 MAG-121220-bin8; assembly: GCA_905182765.1. Lineage (GTDB taxonomy): Bacteria > Bacteroidota > Bacteroidia > Flavobacteriales > Flavobacteriaceae > MAG-121220-bin8. The sequence continues at coordinate 18,712 of CAJJCV010000025.1, forward strand.
GTTCTTTATCATCAGATATAAAAAGTTGTTTTAGAAACGGACTTAGCAGAGTGTAATATTCATAATCTCCGTACAGTTCAGACACAAATTCAGTTGAACTTATATATTGTTTTATAGCTTGAGACTTTAAACTATTGTTTTCAGATTTTAAAAGAGTTTCCAAAAGAGACCTATATCTTTCCGTATCTGTGATAATGTTTTCCGCAAAACTATATATCGAAAATTTAGAATTTTTTGAATTAGATAGCTGAGAATAATATTTTAAATTTTCATCATATTTAATAGAAAGCTTTTGGTACAGATCGTCACCTTTATTGAATTTATTGAGTTTATAGTAGGTTGATATGTAAGGCTCTAAAAGGCTGTAATATCCAAAATAATTTATTGGCATTTTTTCAATTGATAAATCCAATATTTCTTCTGCTTTTTGATTTTCATTATCGGCCATAAGTTGTTTGGCAAGCCTGTGAAGATTTCCTCTAAAAGAAATACTGTTTTTTCTAGTTTCAGGATCATGGTAAATTTCAGAACTTTCAGAGTTACCCCACTCCCAACTTTTTACAATATTATACATTAATGAAGAATCAATACGCCCCATTTCGTAAGGGTTGTTTTTATTAATTTCAGTTTTTATTGGGACAAGTTTATAAACAAGACCATCAAGCTGAAGAAAATCTTTCATCCATAAATATTCAGCATCATTGTAGCTTCCACCTGTAAAATAAATAGGCCTTTTCCAGTCGTTATTTGCTAAAATATCTAACATTAGTAATTGATTCTTATATAATCCTCCTGTTGGAAGATCAATATCTATGAAATCTAAAATTAAATCTTCATTCTCAATTTTTACAACGCCACTTTTTAAAACATTTGCTTTATTAACAGGAACTCTAATTTTGTTGGTAGGATAAAAAACCATGTTTTGAGTAAACATTGGAATATTATTTAAATCAGCACCGTATTGAGTTAACAGATTTTTATATTTAGTCCTTGGATGATCACTAGAAACCCAATTCATAAAGTCTTTAATATCCCATCTAACTGAATCTATTAAAGCTTCATACTTTATATAGTCTCTAACACCATATGCGTATTGACTGTGTTTTAGTTGGGATGGAATTGGACTACTACTGTAGGTACGCTTTTTCATTTGATCTATGTACCAGTCAGTAGCTATTAAACTTGTATTAATTGTTCTTACATCAGTTCTATAGTTTTCAATTTCTTGAGCGTACCACAATGCGAAAGTATCATTATCTCCTATAGTAAAAATCATGGAATCCTTATCCTTGTCAATTGAATTTAGATATGCTTTGGCTAACGATTGAGCCGTATATCTGTTAGATCTGTCATGATCATCCCAGTTCTGATAACCCATAAGAATGGGCACAGAAAGTAACAATATACTTAATACAGGAACTGATATTTTTTCAGAAATAATTTTTTTAAATGAATTGGTTATTGAATAGATACTAAGTCCAATAAAAATAGAAAAAACATAAAATGACCCAACTAATGCATAATCTCTTTCTCTTGGTTCAAAAACTCTTTCATTTAAATAAACTTTAAGCGCTAAGCCAGTAAAAAGAAATAATAGAATAACGATCCAAAATAGATTTTTATCTTTTTTGAAAAGAAAGAATAATCCAATTAATCCCAATATAAGAGGAAGCATATAATATGTGTTTCTAGCCTTATTGTTTTTGAGATCTGAGGGCAAATTGCTTTGTGGACCAAGTCTAAATTCATCTATAAAATTTATTCCAGAAATCCAGTTGCCATTTAATAAATCGTATTCCCATTTAATATCATTTTGTCTTCCACTAAAATTCCACATAAAATATCTTAAATACATAGATCCAATTTGATATTTAAATAGATATTTTAAATTATTAAATAGTGATGGCTTTTCAATATTGAGATATCCGCCATATTCACTTAAAAATTTGTGGTACCCTTCTGCATCGATATCTCCCTTAGCTACACTTTGATTAAATTCATTTACAAGTTTTTTGAAATTGGTTTCTGCTAGATATTCTGGCTTAATTTCGAAATCTAAAAACCCAAAATAGTTCATGTAATTTATTGCATGTTCTGAACTCCACATTCTTGGAAGAAATCCAACATGTTCACTGTTGGAATTTATTTTCCCTGATTCCCAATCGTTTACAATTACATACCTTTTTTTCAGATCATCTCTTTCGTATTTTGGTTTATCATCTTTATAAGGTTTGTTTTCATCTTGTCCAGCATAGGCATCTGAAAACATTGGTCCATAAAAAAGTTTAGTTTCCGGATACTGCTCCAGATTGTAATAGGCCAGTAAAGCTCTAGCATCAGAAGGCGAATTTTCATTTATTACAGTATTAGCATTAGATCTTATTGGAATCATAAGCCAAGCTGAAAATCCTATAAAAATAAACATAACACAAAGTGTAAGAACATTTGTATTTACCCAATTATTTTTTCTAGTATATCTAAGTAAAACTATAAATAGTGTGATTATTAAAACCGATGTAAAAATTGTTCCAGAATTAAAAGGTAATCTAAGGCTATTTACAAAGAATACCTCTAAGTAGCCAAATAGAGCAAGGGTAGAAGGCAAAAGAAGTTTAAAAATAAAAAGCAATACAGTTACAGAAAGAATATTTGCAATTAAAAAGCTTTTTAAATTAGGCTTTGGATACTTTTTAAAGAAATAAATCATTCCAATTGCTGGAATTGCTAAAAGACCCATAAAATGTACTCCAAATGAAAGTCCAACAACAAATGAAATCAATATAAGCCATCTATTTCCTCTGTCATTATCCATGTCTTCTTCCCATTTAAAACCTAACCAAAATAGAAGCGCCATTATAAATGTAGCCATGGCGTAGACTTCAGCTTCAACAGCGTTAAACCAAAAGCTATCTGAAAACGCAAAACATAGAGCCCCTATGGTTGAGGAACTTATTATTTTAATTGCATTTTCTTTTGTAATATTTTCAGAAACAACTATAACCTTTTTTCCAATTATTACTATTGTTAAATAAAGTAAATAAATTGTGAATGCACTTGCAAAAACAGACATCATATTTACCATAAATGCTATATCCTCAGGATTTGAAGCGAAGGAGGAGAAAAAGGCGCCAATCATTTGAAATAATGGAGCTCCTGGAGGATGTCCCACTTGTAATTTAGCAGATGTCGAAATATATTCAGCAGCATCCCAATAACTGGCTGTAGGCTCAACTGTTAAATAGTATGTGGTTAATGCAATTAAAAAAACAATTAGTCCTGTAACAGTATTTATTTTTTCGAATTCTCTAATATTCATTATTTAAATAATTGATAGACGAAATTAAACAATATTATGAATAAATATTTTTTAATATACTAATTAATTTAAGTGGTAAAAGAAGAAAAAACTAGAAAAGAAGAATTTTGTTTTTACAATTCAAACTTTATACTAAATTTGCCGATAATTACACTGGCCTATGGTGTAACTGGCAACACGCCTGGTTTTGGTCCAGGAGAGTCTAGGTTCGAGCCCTAGTAGGCCAACTTTAATTAATGGTGTTTAATTAAATTCTTTGTTTTGTAGAATTTAGTATATTTGCACTGCATTATTGAAAAATTGAAGGGGACAATGTCCCCTTCTTTATTAAATATATTTGATTTGAAAGAAATATTAGAAAAAATATTTATTGAATTTTTTGAAAATAATAAACACCTTTTTTTAGTAGATTTAGATGTAGATTCTTTTAAAATTGATATAAAAATTGATGGTGATAACGGAGTTAAGGTTAGTGATTGCGTTTTATTATCAAAATATATAAAAAAACATTTTGACACTGAATTAGATGATTTTAGTTTAAATGTTAGTTCTGCTGGACTTTTGTCTCCGTTAATAACATATAGACAATTTTTAAAAAATTTGAAAAGAAAGTTGAATGTAACATTAAAAGAGGGTGATGATATTAAAGGGAACTTAATTAAAGTAAGTGAAGAAGATATTACACTTGAATGGACAGCTCGTGAGCCAAAGCCTGTAGGAAAAGGCAAAGTGACTGTAAAAAAAAATAAATTAATTGCTTTTGATGAAATTAAAAAAGCAAAGTTAGTAGTAGAATTTAATAAAATATAAGCATGGAAAATTTATCTTTAATAGAATCGTTTTCAGAATTCAAAGACGAAAAATTTATAGACAGAGTTACGTTAATGTCAATATTAGAAGAGGTTTTTAGAAACACTTTAAAAAGAAAATACGGCGATGACGATAACTTTGATATAATTATTAATCCAGACAAAGGAGATTTAGAGATTTGGAGAAATAGAGTTGTTGTTGAAGATGGAGCAGTTGAAGACGAAAACCAAGAAATTTCAATTACTGAAGCAAGAAAAATTGAACCTGATTTTGAAGTTGGTGAAGATGTTTCTGAGGAAGTTAAACTAGTTGATCTTGGAAGAAGAACAGTTCTTTCTTTAAGACAGAATTTGGTGTCTAGAGTTCATGAACACGATAATGGAATTGTTTACAAACAATTTATTGATTTAATAGGCGAAATATATACTGCAGAAGTTCATCATATTAGACATAATGTTGTCATATTGCTCGATGATGATGGAAACGAGCTAATCATGCCTAAAGATCGTCAAATACCATCTGATTTTTATAGAAAAGGAGATTCTGTTAGAGGAGTTATTGAGTCTGTTGAATTGAAAGGGAATAAACCTTCTATTATTTTTTCAAGAACTTCTCCAAAGTTTTTAGAAAAACTTTTTGAACAAGATATTCCTGAGGTTTTTGATGGTTTAATATCAGTAAAAAAAGTTGTTAGAATTCCTGGTGAAAAAGCCAAAGTAGCTGTTGATTCATATGATGATAGAATTGATCCAGTTGGAGCTTGTGTTGGAATGAAAGGATCTAGAATTCATGGAATTGTAAGAGAACTTGGAAATGAAAATATTGATGTTATTAATTTCACAAACAATACTCAATTACTAATTACAAGAGCATTAAGTCCCGCTAAAATATCTTCATTAAAAATAAATGAAGAGAAAAAAACTGTAGAAGCCTTCATGGAACCTGATCAGGTTTCGAAAGCTATTGGAAGAGGTGGTCATAATATTAGATTAGCAGGTCAATTAACAGGATATGAAATCGATGTTTATAGAGATGGAGCTGAAGAAGATGTTGAATTGACTGAATTCTCTGATGAAATCGAAGGTTGGGTTCTTGAAGAGTTTAAAAAAGCAGGTTTAGACACTGCTAAAAGTGTTTTGGAACAAGATATTGAAGATTTAATTAAAAGAACTGATTTAGAAGAGGAAACTATTTTAGCGGTTAGAAATGTATTAAAAGCAGAATTTTCTGGATAACAAATTTATTTATGGGTGAGCTAAAACTAAAAAGATTAAATAAAATTTTAAGAGAATTTAACATATCTCTTGATAGAGCAGTTGAGTTTCTTGCTTCTAATGGGCATGATATTGATGCCAGACCAACTACTAAAATTTCTCCTGATCAGTATACTTTATTTTTAAACGAATTTAGTTCTGATAAATCAAGTAAAGTTGAATCTCATGATTTAAGTGAAGAAAAAAGAAAAGAAAAAGAGGAGCTAAGGATTAAGCTCGAAAAAGAATTAGAAGAAAAAGAAAAGAAAAGAAATTCCTTTATTGAAAGAGCAGAAATTAAAAAACCTGTTCATTTAGGGAAAATAGATTTAGACAAGTTCAATAAGCCTAAAGCTAAACCTAAGACTGAACCCAAGATTGAACCTAAGACTGAACCTAAGACTGAACCTAAAGTTGAATTAGAACTAGAACCTAAGACTGAACCTAAAGTTGAGTCTAATGCAGAAAAAAATGTTATAAAGCCTGTCTTAACAGTCGAAAAAATAAAATCTGAATCCCAAGTTGAAGAAGTTAAAGATAATTCCAGTATTAAAACTAAGTACACTAAATTAAGTGGTTTAAAAACTGTTGGTGATAAAATTGATTTAGGCAAATTTGATAAGCCTAAGTCAGCTGCTTCAAAGCATAGTTCAGTTTCTAAAAGAAAGAGAATTAGAATTTCTAAAGATCCTGTAAAACCTACTGTCTCTAGTAGCAATAAAAGAACTTTTAATAAGCCCGGAGGAAGATCTAAGCCTGTTGCAAGTGAGCCCTCTGAGGTTGACGTTCAAAAGCAAATACGAGAAACTTTAGAAAAATTACAAGGAAGATCATCTTCGAAAGGTGCTAAATACAGAAAAGGCAAAAGAGATTCACATAAATTAAAATCTGATGAAGAATTAGCTCAAAATGAAGCTGAAAAAAAGACTATAAAAGTCACAGAGTTTATTACTGTTGGGGAGGTTGCTACTATGATGGAAATAACTTCAACTGAGATTATTTCCACATGTATGTCTTTAGGAATTATGGTTACCATGAATCAAAGGCTTGATGCTGAGACTTTGACTATTGTTGCTGACGAATTTGGATACGAAGTTGAGTTTGTTACTGCAGATATTGAAGATTCTATTAAAGAGGTTGAAGATAGTCCTGAGGATTTACTTCCAAGAGCACCAATTGTTACTGTAATGGGGCATGTTGATCATGGAAAAACTTCGTTACTGGATTATATTAGAGAAGAAAATGTAATTGCTGGTGAATCTGGAGGAATTACTCAGCATATAGGTGCCTATAGCGTTGTTTTGAAAGATGGACAAAATATAACCTTTTTAGACACCCCTGGTCACGAAGCATTTACTGCGATGAGGGCCCGTGGAACTCAAATTACTGACTTGGTTATTATAGTAATCGCTGCTGATGATGATGTAATGCCTCAAACTAAAGAAGCAATAAGTCATGCTCAAGCTGCTGGTGTCCCAATTATTTTTGCAATAAATAAAATTGATAGACCAAATTCAAATCCTGATAAAATTAAAGAAAAGCTTTCTGGAATGAATTTGCTTATCGAAGAATGGGGTGGAAAAATACAATCTCATGATGTATCTGCTCTTAAAGGAACAGGAGTTGATGAATTACTTGAAAAAGTATTGCTTGAAGCAGAGTTCTTAGAATTAAAAGCAAATCCAAATAAAGCTGCTATTGGTTCAGTAGTTGAAGCATATCTAGATAAGGGTAAAGGTTATATATCTACAATTTTAGTACAGTCTGGTACTTTAAAAATTGGAGATTATTTATTAGCTGGTCAACATTCTGGAAAAGTTAAGGCAATGCAAGATGAAAGAGGTAACCCGATAATTGAAGCCGGACCATCAACCCCAGTATCAATATTAGGTCTTGATGGCGCTCCACAAGCTGGAGATAAGTTTAATGTATTTGATGATGAAAAGGAAGCAAAACAAATTGCCGTTAAAAGAACTCAACTAGTAAGAGAGCAATCTGTCAGAACTCAAAAACATATTACACTTGATGAAATCGGAAGAAGAATTGCTATTGGTGACTTCAAAGAATTAAATATTATTTTAAAAGGTGATGTTGACGGATCTGTTGAAGCATTGACTGATTCTTTTCAAAAATTATCAACTGACGAAATACTTATAAATATAATTCATAAAGCTGTAGGTGCTATAACAGAATCTGACGTTCTGTTGGCTTCTGCTTCTGATGCAATAATTATAGGATTTAATGTAAGACCAACTGGAAATGCTAGGCAAATTGCAGATAAAGAAGAAATAGATATTAGAAATTATTCAATTATTTATGATGCAATAAACGATTTAAAAGATGCTATGGAGGGCATGTTGGCTCCCAAATTTAAAGAAGAGATTTCTGGTAATGCTGAAATTAGAGAAACCTTCAAAATATCTAAGGTTGGTACTATTGCAGGTTGTATGGTTACCAGCGGAAAGATTTTCAGAAATTCAAGTATAAGAATTATTAGGGAAGGAGTTGTAGTTAGCTCAGGAGTCTTATCATCATTAAAAAGATTTAAAGATGATGCGAAAGAAGTTGCTAAAGGATATGATTGCGGACTTCAGGTCAAAAACTATAACGATATTAGAATAGGTGATGTGATTGAAGCTTATTCTCAGGTTGAAATAAAAAAGAAACTTAAATAGAAGTTAAGGCTGTAAAATAAATGCTGAAGAAAATTCTTTTTTAATTTTCATCAGTTCTTTAATAGCTAAAATTTTAGACACATATTTGCCTATCCTTATTTTGTAATAGGGGGTTTCAAAACTGTAAAATATTTCTTTATATTTTTCTTCACCTGTTAGCTTATCCATTAATATTTTATATTCCTTAAAATTTCCGCTAAAAACTTGAATTGTATATTGACCAGACGTGAAAGCTTCTTGATTAACAATTTTTTTTAGTTCCAAAACCTTCAAAAGTTTAGGGTCTTGATTTATTGTAATAGAATCTTTTTGAGAAAATGATTTAAATGAAATTAATATCAATAAAAGTACCGAAAAGACTGATTTATACATCATTACAAATATAGTTTTTTAAGAAATAGTTTTTTAATATTAATCCTTTTTTTTATTCACTTTATTTAGAATGATTATAAATTAAAAATTACATTTAAGTTAGGTTTTTATTATCGTTCCTGTGTTGTATTTTTGCCCTCTAATTTTGATACAATTTTAACATTGTCGTTCGTAGTAAAAACATCTTTATTGAAGGTAATTTTGAAACTCTTTAGACAAGTATCTGTTTCACAGGCTTTAACTGTACTTTTTCTTTTTTCTTTTTCATTAAATATTTCTGCTCAAGAAATTGATATTGCTAAGGGAAAGTCTCTTTTCAATGCTAATTGCGCATCATGTCACAAGCTGAACAGAAATTTAGTTGGCCCTGCTTTAAAAGGCGTTTCTGCTAAATATGAAAAGGAGTGGCTTTATTCATGGATTAAAAACAGTGCAGCTTTAATTAAGTCTGGAGACGATCAAGCTGTTGCCATTTATGAAGAATACAATAAAGTAGCTATGAATGCTTTCCCTCAACTTTCTAATGAGGATATTGATAATATTTTAGCATATACTGATTACGTTCCTGAACCTGTTGTTCCTGCAAACACCGGCACTCAATCAACAAGTTCTAGTGACGAATCTTCTTTAGCAAATGATATTGTTTTGGTTTTACTTACAGTGGTTTTATTAGTTCTAATCGCTATGTTGTTTTTAGTTACTAAGACCTTAAGAAGTATAGCTGAAAAAAATGGTATAGAATTTGAAAATGAATCAGGTTCTAAGTTTTCCATATGGAAAGCATTTGTAAAAAATCAATTTTTAATATTTGTTTCAGTTATACTATTATTATTGTCTAGTGCATACTTTGCATATGGCTACATGATGCAAATTGGTGTTGATCAAGGTTATATGCCAATTCAACCAATACATTATTCACATAAAATTCATGCGGGTGAAAATCAGATTGAGTGTCAATATTGTCATTCATCTGCTAGAATCTCTAAACACTCAGGAATACCTTCGCTAAATGTTTGTATGAATTGTCATGAAAATATAGCTGATTACAATGGTGAAGAGGATCTTGAAAAAGGTTATACTAAAGATTTTTATACTAATGAAATCAAAAAATTATACAAAGCTGTTGGTTGGGATGAAGAAACTCAATCATACACTGGAGATACCGAACCTGTTAAATGGGTAAGAATTCATAATTTACCTGATTTCGTCTACTTCAATCATGCTCAACACGTTTCTGTTGCTGGAATTGATTGTCAAAAATGTCATGGTCCAGTTGAAGAAATGGAAATATTATATCAATACTCACCTTTAACAATGGGATGGTGTATTAATTGTCATCGTGATTCAAATATAAAAGTAAAGGACAATGAGTATTATACAAAAATACATGAAGAATTGTCTAAAAAATATGGTGTAGAAGAATTGTCTATCGCTCAAATGGGTGGTCTAGAGTGCGGTAAGTGTCATTATTAAATAAGTATTATTAAGAAATGGGAAACCATAAAAAATATTGGAAAAGTGAATTAGAATTATCTTCTGACAGCAAATTAATTGATAAACTTGCAAACAATGAGTTTGTTGAAGACTTGCCAGTTGGTAATCTATTAGCCGATGAAAATAGTTTAGAAAATTCTAACGCTAGCCGAAGAGATTTTTTAAAATATTTAGGATTTAGTACAGCTGCTGCAACACTAGCTAGTTGTGAAGGTCCAGTTAACAAATCTATTCCCTATGTAGTTCAACCTGAACAAATAAGGCCTGGGATTTCTAATTTTTATGCTACATCTATTTCTGATGGTTTTGACTTTGCAAATGTTTTAGTTAAAACTAGAGAAGGTAGACCAATCAAAATAGAAATAAATAATCAATCAAAAGACAATTCTCCTAATGCAAGGGTTCAGGCGTCTGTTCTTTCGATGTATGATAGTTCAAGGATTCAAGGTCCAACAATCGATGACCAAGATGTCTCATGGGATCAGTTTAATGATAATGTGAAAGGTCAGCTTGATTCAATGAAGGAATCAAATAAAAAAGTTGTGTTATTGACGCAAACTTTTGCTAGTCCTACTAATGAATTAATAATTAAAAAGTTTTTAAAAAAGTATCCTAACGTTGAGCATATAGTTTATGATGCTATATCAAACTCAAAAGCATTAGATGCTTTTGAAATTAGTTATGGAGTTAGAGCTTTACCTACTTATAACTTTGAAAATGCAAATGTTATAGTTTCTCTTTCTGCAGATTTTCTTGGTGACTGGCAAGGTGGAGGATTTTCCAAAGGTTATGCCAAAACAAGAGTTCCTAAAAACGGAAAAATGTCTAAGCATTTTCAACTCGAAGCTAACATGTCACTTTCTGGTGCAAATGCTGACAACAGAATTCCTCTAAAACCTTCATTACAAAATAAGGCTTTACTTAAGATTTACGACTATATTTCAGGAGAAAATAGTGGAGTTTCATTAGATGTCGATCTTGATAAAAAATTAAAATCTATTTCAAATAGTTTATTAAAATCTAACGGAAAAGGAGTGTTTATCACAGGTATTGATGATGTTGGTGCTCAGCTTATTGCATTAAAAATTAATCATCTAATAAAAAGTAATGTAATAAATGTTCAAAAACTTAATTACACTAGTTTAGGTGATGATAAAAAGGTGTCTAAGCTTGTTAAAGAACTTTCAAACAATAATATTGATGGATTGATTATGGTTGGTGTAAATCCATCATATACTTTTCCAAATAGCGAACAATTTAATGAATCATTAAAATCTCTTGATTTATCAGTTTCATTCTCAATGAATAATACTGAAACTGCCAAACTTTCAAAATGGGTAGCAGCAACTCCTCATTATTTAGAATCCTGGGGTGATGTTGAAATTAAATCTGGTAATTATAGCTTGGTACAACCAACTATCAAACCATTATTTGATACTGCTCAATTTCAAGATGTATTACTGAACTGGTCAGGATCCTCAAATTCATTCTACGACGAGTTAAAGTCAAATTGGAATAAAAACGTTTTAAATGGATTGTCTTGGAATCAGGCTTTACATGACGGAGTTTTTTATCAAAATTCTAATTCAAAAAAACTAAGCTTTCCTTATACTTTTCCAAATGTCAATGAGTTTGTCAATGGTTTGAAATCTACAGTTTTTGATGATTTCGAATTGACCTTATATTCTAAAACATCAATGGGTAATGGTCAGCAAGCTAATAATCCTTGGCTTCAAGAAATGCCAGATCCAATTACTAGAGTTTCCTGGGATAATTATATGACTGTTTCTAAGTCTGATGCACAAAACTTAGGTCTAAAAAATATTAACGACTCTAACGGAGCATTAAATAGTAATTTTGCTAAAATATCTATTAGTGGCAAGTCACTAAAAGTCCCTGTTATTATTCAACCTGGCCAAGCTAAAGGCTCTGTAGGTTTATCTCTTGGATACGGTAGAACTAGCGGAGTTAAAAAAGAATTACAAACAGGAGTTAATGCTTTTGATCTTTATAATAACTTTACAAATGTTCAAAACGTTACTATAGAATCTGTAAATGAAACACATGAATTTGCTTGTGTTCAACTTCATAATACTCTGATGGGACGTGGAGATATTATTAAGGAAACTACTCTTGAAATTTTTAACACAAAAAAATCTTCTGAATGGAATTATGTTCCTAGCGTTTCTTTAAATCATATTGAAACACTTGTTACATCTCCTGATGTTGATATCTGGGATGAATTTGATAGATCAGTTGGACATCATTTTAATTTGTCAATTGACTTAAATGGATGTACTGGATGTGGAGCATGTGTAATTTCATGTCATGCTGAGAACAATGTTCCAGTTGTTGGTAAAACAGAAGTCAGGAAATCAAGAGACATGCATTGGTTAAGAATAGATAGATACTACTCTTCAGCTGAAACATTCTCTGGTGATAATACTACAAAAGACAATATTAGTGGTTTAAGTGATTCTCTATCAGTTTTTGGTGAAATGGAAAATCCATCTGAAAATCCTCAAGTTGCTTTTCAGCCTGTTATGTGTCAACATTGTAATCACGCACCATGTGAAACAGTTTGCCCAGTTGCTGCAACTTCTCATGGAAGACAAGGTCAAAATCATATGGCTTACAATAGATGTGTAGGAACAAGATATTGTGCAAACAACTGTCCTTATAAAGTAAGAAGATTTAATTGGTTCTTGTATAATAATAACAATGAGTTTGATTTCAATATGAATGATGATTTAGGAAAAATGGTATTAAATCCTGATGTTGTTGTTAGATCAAGAGGAGTTATGGAGAAATGTTCAATGTGTATTCAAAAAACACAAAAAACTATACTAGACGCTAAGCTTGAACGAAGAGAAATTAAGGATGGTGAATTTCAAACTGCATGTTCGTCAGCATGTGAAACTGGCGCAATTGTTTTTGGAGATATTAACGATGAAGATAGTAAGGTGTTAGAATTAAAAGAAGATGATAGAATGTATCATCTCTTAGAAAGTGTAGGAACAAAGCCGAATGTAGTGTATCAAGTTAAAGTTAGAAATACGTAAAAAGATAAATATATATGTCATCTCATTACGAAGCGCCCATTAGAAAACCTTTAGTAACTGGCAACAAGTCATATCATGATGTTTCAAATGATATTGCCGCTGCCATTGAAGGAAAAGCCAATAAACAATGGTGGATAGTATTTTCTATTGCATTAGCTGCCTTTTTGTGGGGAGTAGGGTGTATGATTTATACTATTTCAACAGGAATTGGTGTGTGGGGGTTAAACAAAACTGTTGGATGGGCGTGGGATATTACAAACTTTGTATGGTGGATTGGTATTGGCCATGCAGGAACTCTTATTTCAGCAGTACTTCTATTGTTTAGACAAAAATGGAGAATGGCAATTAATAGATCTGCTGAGGCAATGACAATATTTTCCGTTATTCAAGCAGGTTTGTTTCCAATTATTCACATGGGTCGTCCTTGGTTAGCATATTGGGTATTGCCAATTCCTAATGCATATGGATCTTTATGGGTTAACTTTAATTCTCCATTATTATGGGACGTTTTTGCGATATCTACATATTTATCAGTTTCTTTAGTGTTTTGGTGGACAGGTTTATTACCTGATTTTGCCATGATAAGAGACAGAGCTGTAAAGCCTTTTCAGAAAAAAATATACAGTTTAGTAAGTTTTGGATGGACAGGTAGAGCTAAAGACTGGCAAAGGTTTGAGGAAGTTTCTTTGGTATTAGCTGGTTTAGCAACTCCTTTAGTTTTATCAGTTCACACTATTGTGTCTTTTGATTTTGCTACATCTGTTATTCCTGGTTGGCATACAACTATTTTTCCTCCATATTTTGTCGCTGGAGCTATTTTTTCCGGATTCGCAATGGTAAATACATTACTAATAATAATGAGGAAGGTTTCAAATTTAGAGAATTATATAACGGTTCAACATATTGAATTGATGAATATAGTTATCATGATTACTGGATCTATTGTTGGTACAGCATATATAACTGAACTTTTCATCGCTTGGTACTCAGGGGTTGAATACGAACAATACGCTTTTTTAAATAGGGCAACAGGTCCATATTGGTGGGCTTATTGGGCTATGATGACGTGTAATGTCTTTTCGCCACAATTGATGTGGATAAAGAAATTAAGAACTAGTATTCTTTTTTCATTTTTTATATCCATCGTTGTGAATATTGGCATGTGGTTTGAAAGATTTGTTATTATTGTCACTTCTTTACACAGAGATTACCTACCCTCCTCTTGGACGATGTTTTCTCCTACGTTTGTAGATGTGGGGATATTTGTAGGTACTATTGGATTCTTTTTTGTATTATTTTTATTATACTCAAGAACGTTTCCTGTGATAGCTCAAGCAGAAGTGAAGACAATATTAAAAACTTCAGGCGATAATTATAAAAAAAATAGAGATAAAAAATAATGGCTGATAAAATATTACATGCCGTATACGATGATGATGATAAGTTAATGGATGCTGTCAAAGATTTGAGATCATCAAATTTTTCAATTGATGAGGTTTATACACCTTTTCCAGTTCATGGACTAGATAAAGCTTTAGGTTTAAAGCCAACTAGATTAGCTATTTTATCATTTATTTATGGATGTATTGGATTTTGTTTTGCAATCTTCATGATGAACTATATTATGATAGTCGATTGGCCTCAAAATATTGGAGGAAAACCAAGTTTTTCATTTATTGAAAACTTACCTTCTTTTGTGCCAATTATGTTTGAACTTACAGTATTTTTTGCTGCCCATTTAATGGTTATAACCTTTTATTTAAGAAGTAAATTATGGCCTTTCAAAGAAGCAGAAAACCCAATGCCTTCCACGACTGATGACAAATTTTTAATAGAGATTAAATTTAATGGAGATGGAAAGGCTTTAAAAGCTGCAGTCAAAAAAACTGATGTACTTGAAGTTAAAATAATTGATAATAAAGAATCTAACTAATGAAAAAATATACTTTTTTTAGCGTGATGATATTGTTTAGTATTTTGACTGTGTCATGTTTTGATAAATCAAAACCTAACTATCAGTATTTTCCTAACATGTATGAGTCTGTAGGTTACAGTACTTACGAAGAATCAGATGCTTTTGCTAATGGAATTGAAGCTCAAATACCAGTCGAAGGAACTATTCCAAGAGGGTGGGTTCCTTATGAATATTTAGATACTAATGAAGGTTATGAATTAGCAAAAATTAATTTGTTATCTCCTTTAGAAGTTAATGACGAGAATATCTCAAAAGGTAAAGAGTTGTATAATATTTATTGTGCAGTTTGTCACGGTTCAAAAGGAGATGGTCAAGGAATATTAATGAAAAATGAAAAGTTTTTAGGTATTCCAAGTTACGCTGATAGAGATATTAGCGAGGGAAGTATTTATCATGTTTTAATGTATGGTAAGAACCTTATGGGGTCCCATGCTAGTCAAGTAAATGCTAAAGAGAGATGGCAGATTTCGCAGTATGTAATAAGTTTAAGAGAAAAATTAATAAAATAAATTAATGTACAAGGTTTCTAAAAATATAAAAATCTTTTCACTTACCTTAATGGTAATCGGTGCCCTTGGTTTAGGTTTTAGTTTTTATTCTGCGCCCAAAACTATTGAACAAGCTAAAGAAATGGTTGCAGATTCACATTCTGATGACCATCAAAAAGTTGAATCCCAAATCTCTGAAGAAACACATGCAATTGATGATTCACACAGTTCTTCAGGTGCTCATAATGAAGAGGGTGCTCATTCATCTTCTCACGATGAACACCTACTGCATTATTTACAAAATCGTCCCTGGTCTGCTTTATATGTAGCCGCATTGTTTTTTATGTTTTTATCATTAGGTACTTTGGCTTTTTATGCAATTCAAAGGGCGTCACAAGCAGGTTGGTCTCCTTTGTTATTTAGAGTGATGGAAGGAATAACAGCGTATTTGCTTCCTGGTACACTAATCATATTAGTAATATTAATTTTATCTTCATTACACTTGAATCATCTTTTTGTTTGGATGGACCCTGAAGTTGTTGCTCATGATAAGATAATTCAAGGAAAAGTAGGATATTTAAATTCACCTTTTTTAATTGCTAGAGCTATTTTTTATATTGCAGGTTGGAATTTCTATAGATATATTTCTAGAAAATATTCTATAGCTCAAGACAATTCTTCAGATATATCTAATCATACAAAAAATTTCAAGTGGTCTGCTGGGTTTTTAGCATTTTTTATAGTTACAGAATCTATGATGTCATGGGATTGGATTATGTCAGTTGATCCTCATTGGTTTAGTACATTGTTTGGATGGTACGTTTTTGCAAGTATGTTTGTTTCAGGAATTACTACTATTGCATTAATTACGATTTATCTAAAATCAAAAGGTTATTTAGAAAAGGTAAATCATAATCATATTCATGATTTAGGAAAATTTATGTTTGGTGTTAGTGTGTTTTGGACTTACTTATGGTTTTCTCAATTTATGCTAATCTGGTATGCAAATATCCCAGAAGAAGTTACTTACTTTATTACAAGAATCGAAGATTATAACTTTCCTTTCTTTGGCATGATAGTTTTGAATTTTATTTTCCCTTTATTATTGTTGATGAATAGTGATTATAAAAGAGTTAATTGGTTTATCGTAATGACAGGAATAATAATTTTGATTGGACACTACGTTGACGTTTTCAATATGATTATGCCAGCCACTGTCGGAGATCAGTGGTATTTTGGAATTCCTGAAATTTCAGGTATTTCATTCTTTGCAGGATTATTTATTTATGTGGTATTTAATAGTCTAGCAAAAGCTCCTTTAGAGCCCTCAGGAGACCCTTTAATTAAAGAAAGTGAAAAATTTGTTTACTAAAGAAAATATTAAATGACAGTATTACTTACAATAACAATTTTAATCTTAACAGGAGTTGCTATATGGCAAATTACTAAGATATTCGAATTGTCTAAATTAGGACAAAAGCGTGATGATTCTCAAATTGCTACAGAAAAAGACAATGATTTAAACGGTAAGTTGATGTTTGCTTTTTTAGTTTTTATTTATGCAGTTACTATTTATTCTTTTTGGACTTATTCTAAAGTACTTCTTCCTGAATCAGCATCTGCACATGGACCAGCTTATGACACCTTACTTTGGATATCATTTGCTGTTATTTTATTTGCACAAACTATAACTCAGGCTGTTTTACATATTTTTGCTTATCAGTACAGAGGAATAAATAATAGAAAGGCATATTTTTTCACTCACGACAATAAACTTGAATTTGTTTGGACAATTATTCCTGCTATAATCTTTTTTGTTTTAATTATTTATGGAATGATTACTTGGGGAAAAATAATGAATTTTGAAGAAGATGAGGATGCTTTAGTTGTTGAATTATACGCACAACAATGGAACTGGAAAGCAAGATATGGAGGAGAAGATAATGTGCTTGGGGATGCAAATGTTAGATTTCTTAACGATTTTGACGGAAAAAACTCTGTTGGTATAGATTCGTCTGACCCAAATGGAATGGACGACTTTGTTGTAACTCAAGAATTCCACCTTCCAGTTAACAGAAAGGTAATATTTAAACTTAGATCTCAAGATGTTCTACATTCTGCTTACATGCCACATTTTAGGGCCCAAATGAATTGTGTACCAGGTATGATTACTGAATTTTCTTTTACACCAACTAAAACTACAGATGAAATGAGAATGAATTCAGATGTTGTAGACAAGGTCAATAGAATTAACAAAATTAGATACGAAAATAGTAAATTGCTTACTGCCAAAGGTGAAGAATCACTAGAGCCATATCAGTTTGACTACTTATTGTTATGTGCTAAAATTTGTGGGACATCTCACTATAATATGCAAATGAAAATCGTAGTTGAATCTGAAAAAGATTATGAAAAATGGGTTGCTAAGCAACAAATATTTTCCGAAGTAATTCAATAATATAATATGTCAGAAGTTTCAAGTATTTCGCATTCAAATCACGATGATGATCATCATCATCATAAGGAAACGTTTATTACTAAATATATATTTAGTCAAGATCACAAAATGATCGCTAAACAATATTTGATTTTAGGAGTATTGTTTATGGGCTTTATTGGAGTGGCTATGTCTTTACTATTCAGACTTCAATTAGCATGGCCTGAACAATCCTTTGCAGTTTTTGATATCTTTTTAGGCGATTGGGCACCTGAAGGCGTGATGGATCCTAATATTTATTTAGCATTAGTAACTATTCATGGTACTATAATGGTGTTTTTTGTTCTTACAGCTGGTTTAAGTGGAACTTTTAGTAATTTATTGATTCCATTACAGATTGGGGCTAGAGATATGGCTTCTGGTCTTTTAAATATGATTTCTTTCTGGCTATTTTTTCTGTCTAGTATGATAATGCTTGCCTCTCTGTTTGTGGAAGCAGGTCCAGCTGCTGCTGGATGGACAATTTATCCTCCATTGAGCGCATTACCTCAAGCTCAACCCGGTTCTGGAATGGGTATGACACTTTGGTTAATTTCAATGGCTATTTTTGTTGCTTCTTCATTACTTGGATCACTTAATTATATAGTTACAGTTATAAATTTAAGAACTAAAGGAATGTCAATGTTCAGACTGCCTTTAACAATATGGGCGTTTTTTGTTACTGCAATAATTGGTGTTATTTCTTTTCCTGTTTTACTTTCAGCTTCGTTACTTTTAATAATGGATAGAAGTTTTGGAACTTCATTTTTCCTTTCAGATATTTTTGTTCAGGGTGAAGTCCTTCATTATCAAGGTGGTTCCCCAGTATTATTTGAACATCTTTTTTGGTTTTTAGGACACCCCGAAGTATATATTGTACTGTTACCTGCATTAGGTATAACATCAGAAATTATTGCTACTAATTCAAGAAAACCAATTTTTGGTTATAGAGCCATGGTAGCCTCTATTTTAGCTATTGCATTTCTATCTACAGTTGTATGGGGACATCATATGTTTATTTCAGGAATGAATCCTTTTCTAGGTTCAGTATTTACATTTACTACCTTGCTTATTGCAATTCCGTCTGCTGTAAAAGCATTTAATTATATTACAACACTATGGAAAGGTAATTTACAATTCAACCCAGGGATGTTGTTTTCAATTGGTTTAGTGTCTACTTTTATCACTGGTGGTCTTACTGGAATTATTCTTGGAGACAGTACTTTAGATATTAATATACATGACACTTATTTTGTTGTAGCGCATTTCCATCTAGTTATGGGTATTTCAGCTCTTTATGGTTTGTTTGCTGGAGTATATCATTGGTTCCCTAAATTATTTGGAAGAATGATGAATAAAAATTTAGGTTTCATTCATTTTTGGGTAACAGCTATAGCTGCTTATGGAGTATTTTTCCCAATGCATTTTATTGGAATGGCAGGTTTACCAAGAAGATATTATACAAACACTGCTTTTCCTTATTTCGATGATTTAGCAAATATAAATGTTGTAATCACGGTCTTTGCTTTACTAGCAGGTGCTGCTCAGTTAGTCTTTTTATATAATTTTATTTCAAGTATGTTTTTTGGTAAAAAAGCAGAGCAAAATCCATGGAGGTCAAACACTATGGAATGGACTTCACCTGTTGAACATATTCATGGAAACTGGCCTGGTGAAATACCACATGTACATAGATGGGCATACGATTACAGTAAGCCTGGTCAAAAAGAAGATTTTGTTCTTCAGACTACTCCACTTAGTAAAGGAGAAAAAGAAACTGAACACTAGTTTATTGTTTTTAAATATCGATTTTCTTTTGCCTATATTTGGATAAATGAATGAAAATTTAGACCCTACAGATTCTGGATTTAACTCTGAAGAATTAGAAATTGATAAGGCTCTAAGACCATTATCGTTTGATGATTTTGCAGGACAAGATCAAATACTTAATAATCTTAAAGTTTTTGTAGAGGCTTGTAATCAACGTTCAGATGCTTTAGACCATACTTTGTTTCATGGACCCCCTGGTCTTGGAAAAACAACACTAGCCCATATTGTTGCTAACGAATTAGGCGTTAACTTAAAAGTAACATCAGGACCTGTCTTGGATAAGCCAGGTGATTTGGCAGGCTTGTTAACTAATTTAGAGCCAAGGGATGTACTGTTTATTGATGAAATTCACAGGCTAAGTCCAATAGTTGAGGAATACTTGTATTCTGCTATGGAAGATTATAAGATTGATATAATGATAGAAACTGGACCTAACGCAAGAACTGTTCAGATTAATTTAAATCCATTTACACTAATTGGAGCCACAACTAGATCAGGACTATTAACAGCTCCAATGAGAGCTAGATTTGGAATCAACAGTAGACTTGAATATTATAAAACAGAATTACTTTCAACTATAGTAGAAAGAAGTTCTGAAATATTAAACATTGAAACTCATCCTAATGCAGCAATTGAAATTGCAGGAAGAAGTAGAGGAACCCCTAGAATTTCTAATTCATTGTTAAGAAGAGTAAGAGATTTTGCTCAGATTAAGGGAAATGGAATTATTGATATGGAAATAACTAGATTTGCTCTTAAGTCCTTAAATGTAGATAAGAATGGACTTGATGAAATGGATAATAAAATTTTATCTACTCTAATTGATAAGTTTAAGGGAGGGCCTGTAGGTATTAGTACATTGTCTACTGCAGTTTCTGAAAGTGCTGAAACAATTGAAGAGGTTTATGAACCTTTTTTAATTCAACAAGGCTTTATTGTTAGAACACCAAGAGGGAGAGAGGTCACTAAGTTAGCTTATGATCATTTAGGCTTAAAAAAAGCCCAATCTCAAGACCAACTGTTTTAATAAACTAATTTAAAAACACACAACTCAATGGAATTAAACAACTTATTTTATGATCTTTTAATTGATCTACGAATACCAGAGTTTTATGCAGAAATTTTAAATTTAATTTTAGTCTCAATACTAATCTTTATCTCTGTTTTTGTTATTAATTATATATCAAAGAAAATCATAATTAATTTTCTTGAACAAATTTCGGAAAGATCTAAAACTGATTTTGATAATTTTTTAATTGCTAACAAAATTCAAATATATTTATCAAGATTAGTCCCGCTATTCTTTTTATATTGGATTTTACCATATTGGCTTAAAGATTTTCAAGCTTTACTTGTTTATGCTGTTTTAGTTTTAGAAATATATTTTATTATTCTTTTAGTTTGGATAATTAGAAATTTTTTGAGTGCTTGTAAGGATTTCTTTAAAACAGTTGATTCATTAAAAGGGAAACCAATTGAAAGTTTTGTTCAAGTTGCTATGATACTAGTATGGTTTACAGCCATTATAGTGATATTTTCAATTCTTACGGGAACTGATGTGGGAACTTTTCTTACTGCCATGGGTGCACTTTCAGCAGTTCTTTTGCTAATTTTTAAGGATACTATATTAGGATTTGTTGCTAGTATTCAGTTAAGTTCAAATGATTTAATTAGAATCGGGGATTGGGTAACAATGGAAAAGTTTGGAGCTGACGGAGATGTGATAGAAATAAATTTAAGTTCTGTTAAAATTCAAAATTTTGATAAAACCATAACTACTATTCCAACATATAAATTAATTTCTGATTCATTTAAAAACTGGAGAGGAATGAGTGATTCTAATGGAAGAAGAATTAAAAGGGCATTACTAATAAAAGGTTCTTCTATTAGATTCATGAAAAAGGAAGAAGTTTCTAAATTAACAAACATCAAATTATTATCTAACTATTTAGCCGCAACCGAAAAAGAAATAGAACATCATAATTTAAAATTAGATCTTGAAATTGATGATAAAATTAATGGTAGAAATCTTACAAATATTGGTTTGTTTAGAAAATATATAGAAGAATATTTAGTTGCTAATGAATTAATTAATAACAATATGACTATCATGTGTCGTCAATTAACTCCAACATCTCAAGGTGTCCCTCTTGAGATATATGCGTTTGTTTCTGATAAAGAATGGAAAAACTATGAAAATATTGTTTCCAATATCTTTGATCACCTACTTGCTTCGCTAAAAACTTTTGATCTTGAATTATTTGAGCTTCCATCAAATTTTAAAGTTTAACATGAAAAATATTATAATCATATTATGTCTTTTAATTTCTATTTCAATTAATGCTCAATCTGAAAACAACTCAGAATGTACTAATGTGTTTTTAATTAGACATGCAGAAAAGGATAGAACAGATAATACTAATTCTAATCCTCATTTAAATTCATTAGGAATAAAAAGATCACTTAAATGGAAGGGTTTTTTTAAAAATATAAATTTTGATGTTATTTATTCTACTAATTATCACAGAACATTAGAAACTATAAAACCATTTTCTGATACTGGAACCGAGCTAGTTATTTATAACCCCTCAAACATTGATTATGATAAATTTATTTTTAATAACAAGGGTAAAACTATTTTAGTGGTAGGTCACAGTAATACAATCCCAACATTTACTAATAACATTTTAAATAAAAATTTATATAATAATATTGAGGATAATAATAATTCTAACCTATATGTCGTGAATATTTGTGATGAAATTGATGTTCAAAATTCTCTTTATTTTGTTGAATAATGAATTCTGATTTTAAAAATTTACCGAAAGTAGAATTACACGTTCATTTAGATTGTTGTCTTAGTTATAAAGCACTAAAGAAAATTAATCCCAAAAT
>CAJJCV010000026.1 GCA_905182765.1 Cryomorphaceae bacterium BACL29 MAG-121220-bin8
CATCTTCGACTTTAAAAACAGGAATCCCCAATTTTCTTAAATATAACTCAGTTCCCCCTGTAGAATATATTTTTACTCTAAGTTCATTTAATTTTTTTACGATTGGTTCTAATCCGTCTTTGTCAAAAACAGAAATAAGGGCTGACTTTAATTTTAGCATACTTTATTGGAAAAAATGTATAGTATAAAAGTAGTTTTTTTTAAAAAATAACTGAAGATTTTTTAATAAAAATTTATATTTTATTTGAAATTAAAATATTTATATTTTTTAGAAATTCTAAATCTTGGAAAGTAAATCTACTTGGTGTATTTGAATCAATATCGATTTGTCCAATATTTTTATTGTTAACAAATAATGGAACCACTATTTCTGATTTAACGTTAATATTACAGGAGATGTAATTATCCTCTTTTTTAACATCATCTATTATAATATGTTTATTTGATTCAGCAGTTTGTCCACAGATTCCTTTTCCGAACGGAATTTTAGTGTGTTCTGTTTTTAGTCCGTAGTATGATTTGAGAATTAGATGATTATTGTCATGGAAGTAGAATCCTACCCAGTCATAGCCATTGACATTTCTTTGAAGGTATTCGCAAATTAGTTGAAGAGAATCTTGGAGCGAAAGATATTTTAATGATTTTTCAATAAATTTATATTCCTTTTCGTACATAAAAAAAACTGCCCTTTAGAGGGCAGTTGTCTATAATTTATTACATCATTCCTGGCATTCCACCACCACCCATTGGTGGCATTGCTGGCGGAGCGTCTTCTTTGATGTCAACTAGAGCACATTCAGTAGTTAAAATCATACCTGCTACTGATGCAGCATTTTCTAATGCAATTCTAGTTACTTTTTTTGGATCAATTATACCCTGTTTTAAAAGATCTACATAAGTTTCAGATTTTGCATCATATCCAAAATTACCTTTTCCTTCTAGTACTTTTGCAACAACAACTGAACCCTCACCTCCTGCGTTTTCAACAATTGTTCTTAGTGGAGATTCAATAGCTTTAGAGATAATTTGAATCCCTGTAGCTTGGTCTAAATTTTCACTAGTAATCTTTTCTAAAGCTTTTCTTGCTCTCAGTAACGCAACACCTCCACCTGCAACAATACCTTCTTCAACAGCAGCCCTTGTTGCATGAAGTGCATCATCAACTCTATCTTTCTTTTCTTTCATTTCAACCTCAGAAGCTGCACCAACATAAAGTACAGCAACACCACCTGCTAATTTTGCTAGTCTTTCTTGAAGTTTTTCTTTATCATAGTCAGATGTTGTAGTTTCTATTTGAGCTTTAATTTGATTTACTCTTGCTTCAATATTCTCTTTTACACCTGATCCGTTTACAAGAGTGGTATTGTCTTTGTCTATAGTTACTCTTTCTGCAGAACCTAACATTTCAATTGTAGTATTTTCTAATGTAAACCCTCTTTCTTCAGAAATTACTGTTCCTCCAGTTAAAATAGCGATATCTTCAAGCATTGCCTTTCTTCTATCACCAAATCCGGGAGCTTTTACAGCAGCTATTTTTAAAGAACCTCTTAATTTATTTACAACTAAAGTTGCCAGAGCTTCTCCATCTACATCTTCAGCAATTACTAATAATGGTTTTCCGCTTTGTGCAACTGGCTCTAAAATAGGTAATAAGTCTTTCATTGCAGATATCTTCTTATCATACAGTAAAATATATGGAGATTCTAAATCTGCCTCCATTTTTTCAGAATTAGTCACAAAATAGGGTGATAAATATCCTCTATCAAATTGCATTCCCTCAACAACGTCAACATAAGTTTCAGTTCCTTTAGCCTCTTCAACAGTAATTACACCTTCTTTACCTACTTTTTCAAATGCTTCAGTAATTAAAGATCCAATCGCTTCATCATTGTTTGCTGAAATAGAAGCAATCTGCTTAATTTTTTCAGATGAGCTTCCGACAGTTTCTGCATTTTTATTTAACTCTCCTACAATTGCTTCAACAGCTTTGTCTACGCCTCTTTTTAAATCCATTGGATTTGCACCAGCAGTAACGTTCTTTAAACCTTCCTTAACTATAGCTTGTGCTAAAATTGTAGCAGTAGTTGTGCCATCACCAGCAAGATCGTTAGTTTTAGAAGCAACTTCTTTTACCATTTGAGCTCCCATATTTTCTAAAGGATCTTCTAGTTCGATTTCTTTTGCTACTGTTACTCCATCTTTAGTTATTTGAGGACCACCAAAAGATTTTCCGATAATAACATTACGACCTTTAGGTCCTAAAGTAACTTTCACAGCATTTGCTAAAGCGTCAACACCTTTTTTTAGGCCTTCTCTTGCCTCGACGTCAAATTGTATTTTTTTTGCCATTTTTTATTTTTTAAATATTAAACAATTGCAAGAATATCTGATTCTCGCATAATTAAGTAATCTTTTCCTTCTAGTTTTAATTCAGTTCCGCTATATTTTCCATACAAAACAGAATCGCCAACTTTGACAGTTATAGGATTCTCTTTGGTTCCTGGTCCAACAGCAACAACATTTCCCTTTTGAGGTTTTTCTTTAGCTGTATCGGGAATAATTATTCCTGACGCTGTTTTAGTTTCTGCTTTTAAAGGTTCAACTAGAACTCTATCGGCTAATGGTTTAATGTTTAATTTACTCATAGATTTATTTTTATTATTAAAATACAGCAATCATGCCAAGGTTATTATTATGACAAAATGGTCAAAGATTATTATTTACAGTGACAAGCTGACATTTTGATTGTAAAAGAAATTATTCTTGTACTGGAATTTCCAATGGAATTTCTTCTGATAAAGCTTCAGGAATTACTGATTCTATATTGTTAGAATCTAATAACTTTGAATCAGTATTTTCATTATTATTACTTAGTGTGATGTTGGATAGTAATATTAGAATTAATAAAAGAGAGGCTAAGGCCCATGTGCTTTTATCTAAAAAATCTGTAGTTTTTCTTACACCTCCTATTTGTTGAGAGTCTCCTCCACCAAAAGAGGATGATAATCCTCCACCTTTTGGGTTTTGAACCATTATTACTAAAACAAGTAAAAAAGAAACTATTAATATTAAAATTAGAAAAATTGAAAAACTGCTCATGACTTTTATTTTTTTAAACTACTTTTTATTGTTTTGATTTGATCTGCAAATAAACTGATTTTTTCTGGATATTTCAAGCAAAGAATTTCATAAGCTTTAATTGCCTCTTCAAATTTATTTTGGTCAAAATAAATTTTAGCTAAAGTTTCGGTCATATATTCTTTCTTATTGAGCGCAAATCCAGCTGACAAATCTGTATTTGACATTTTTTTATAAGGATCAATTTTAGGATTTACACTCAAAAAACTTTCTATTAAAGAATTTTGTGAAGATTTAGGATTTGACACCTGTTTACTGACTTTTAGCCATTTTATAAATGAGTTTTTAGTTTTTTCCAAAGAAAGTATTGGTAAACTCTCATTTGAACTTATTTTTTCTAGCTCAATTATTTCATAAAGAACGCTTCTGTCGGTTGAGTAAATTGAACTAGTCTTAAGTGCATTATTGAATCTTATATTATTAAATTTTTTTAGCCCAATTAGTTCAATAATTCTAGCTGTTTGAAAATAGGGATACTTTTTTATTATTTTTTTTATTGAAATACTTTGATCCAAGTTTATATCGTTTGGATTTTTTACTAAATTATTAAAATTGTCTTTGTTAAGATTTACCATTTTGCTAGAGAAGCGTTAAAAATATCTTGTGTGATTCTTTCAAAAATAAGATCATGAGCTTCAGATTTTACATTCAACAATTGTGTTTCTGCAGGATAATCGAAATAAAATGAAAATTTTCTTTCAAAATTGTCTTCTTCTTTTTTAAGATTAATAAATCTTACGTTTATTCCAACACTAAGTCTGTTTTGAGAAGCTTGTAAGTTTGAAGTTGAAGTCATAGGACTAACTCTATATTCCTTTATTTCACCTTCATAAATTAAATCTGCATCGGAGCTCAATAATTGTAAATTAGTTTGATTTTGTAATATATTTTGAAGGGCTATTGTAAAATCTCTATCTAAACCAGGTTCAAATATTGAGCCCATAGAGTTACCAGCTTCATTCTCAAAAAAATTAACCTGAAAACTTTCTGTACCCTCTGGAATTGATGCTCCTGTGAAAGAATAATTTCCACAACCTTCTATTAAAACAGAAAATATAATTAATATAATTACTTTATAGTTCAATGTCATGTTGTTTAATTTTTCTATATAAAGTTCTCTCAGAAATACCTAGTTCAATAGCTGCAGCTTTTCTTTTTCCACTATTCCTCTCC
>CAJJCV010000027.1 GCA_905182765.1 Cryomorphaceae bacterium BACL29 MAG-121220-bin8
CATGAAGCCGATTCAAGTAAAAAACAATTAAATCCTGCAGGTAAGTGGAATTCATCTAGAATAATATATACAGAAAAAAAGGTGGAACACTGGTTAAATGGACAATTGTTATTAGAATTTGAGCCTTTCTCTGAGGATTGGTATTTTAAAAGAAATTCCGGTAAATGGGATGATTTTCCTGAATATGGAAAGTTTAAAAAAGGATATATTGCTCTTCAGGACCATGATAGTCCAATTTGGTTTAGAAGTATAAAAATCAGAAAACTTTAACTAATCAAAATTAATTTTTGATATAACAGGGATCATTTTATCCACCCATAGTTTATACATTTTTCCGCTTGGATGTAAACCATCACTTGCAATTAAAGAATCATCTGTAAGAGCTGTTCTTGAAATTGTTGTAATATTAAAATATCTAATTCCTCTTTTTTCAGACTCTTCTTTTAATACTGAATTAAAATCATCAATTTCTTTTGAAATTTGTGTTCTGTTTAATGTTTTACCATAAGGACTAGATCCCCAATCAGGAATAGAAACTACAAATAACCTTTCTGTTCTATTTTCAACAAGTTTTAAAGATTTTTCTAGTATTTCAATAAATTCAGGTCTAAATCCAACAGCATCTTGACCTTGAAATTGATTGTTAACTCCAATTAATAATGAAACAAGTCCGTAAGGTGGTTCCAAGTTAGAATTATTCATTGCTTCTTTTAATTGATCAACTCTCCATCCAGTTTGAGCTATAATTTGAAGTGTATCTATAGCACTATTATTTGTTTTCAAATCCTTTAAAAATTGTACAGGCCATCTTTCGCTAATTTCTACTGATTGCCCAATTGTGTAACTATCCCCAAGTGCTAGAAATTTTGATGTGTTTATTCCAACATATTTTTTTTCGAATATTGCGGTAATATTTTTTTGACCATCAATATTAATATGAACTGGATTTGTGGTATTATTTTCAATATCTCCTTGCCATTCAACGAAAGTCCATCCATTATCTGGCGAAGCTAAAATTTCCACTATACTTCCATAGCTATAATCGTTCTTTAAACCGCTTTTAATTAATCTTTTAGAAACTTTCCCTTGACCTTCAATGGTAATATTTACTTCAAATCTTTTTTTGGAAAAATTAGCAATTACAGTTTTATCAGAATCAACATTTAGATTTGTTAGAGATTGATTACTGTTAAAATCACCAGACCAGAAATCAAATCTATAATTCTCCGATGGAATAGCTTCGAGTTT
Organism: Cryomorphaceae bacterium BACL29 MAG-121220-bin8; assembly: GCA_905182765.1. Classification (GTDB taxonomy): domain Bacteria; phylum Bacteroidota; class Bacteroidia; order Flavobacteriales; family Flavobacteriaceae; genus MAG-121220-bin8. The sequence goes on from CAJJCV010000027.1 coordinate 1,249, forward strand.
TAAAATTTCACCTTCATTGTAACTGCTTGAATTTAAATTAATTGATCCACCACTCTGTGGCTGACTTACAAAATCAATTTGAAATAGCACAGGTTCCTTAGTACAGGAAATTAGCAATATAAGAAAGAGGAATAGTTTTAATCTAAACAACTTTAAAATTTATTTATAATTTTTTAGGATCAAATATTGTAAAAATAAAAATAAGTTAATTACAAGCTCCATCCTTTTCTATAGGTCTTATGTAATAAGGCATTTGCTTGTTCGTTATTTTTAAATTTAAATTCTTTAGAATTCCATTCAAGTTTCTGGTTTTTTAAACGAATTGCTATCATACCTAGTAAAGCCATTTCAGTTAAAGGCCCTCCATAGTCAAACGATGAACATGCTGGAACACCATCTTTACAGGCTCTAATCCAATCTCCCTCGTGAGTTGTGTCTACTCTAGTAATGTAAGGTGAAGGTTGTTTGTAGTTTAACATTTTTTCTTCTGGAATAATTTTAACTCCGCTTGCGCCATGAGAATCATGAGTTATTTTACCCTGATCTCCAATAAACATTGCTCCACTTAAAGTAAATTGTTCGCCATTTTTAAATTCATCTGGAATGGGAGGTTGAATTCTTCCGTCAGACCATGTAAGATTTAATTCTGGGTGTTTTCCTCTTTTTGGAAATTTCATTCTTACAATTGATGCAGAAGGATAGGTTTGTGATTCGATTTCTGGAATGTAATGAGTTGAAGTAGCTTGGATTTCACTAGGTGCACCCAGTTCTAGAGCATAAAAAGCAGGGTCTAAAATGTGGCAACCCATATCGCCCATTGATCCTGTTCCAAAATCAATCCACGCTCTCCAAGAAAGCGGATGATAATCTGGATGATAATCTCTGTACTGAGCAGGTCCTAACCATAAATCCCAATCAAGTCCCTCTGGAATAGGTGGTTTTTCTTTAGACTTAGCTTTAACTGCAAAAGTATCCCAAGCACTTCCGCCTATAGGTCTGTCTGTCCAAGCGTACAATTCTCTAACCGGTCCAATAGCATCATCATCAATCCACTCTTTGAGTTTTCGAATTTCGTCTGAGGACCTTCCTTGATTACCCATTTGTGTTTGTACATTATATTTTTTTGCAGCTTTTGTTATTTCTCGAGCTTCATAAACAGTGTGAGTTAAAGGTTTTTGACAATACACATGTTTACCCATTTTAATGGCTTTCATTGTAATAACTGCATGATTATGATCAGGTGTTGCTACAATTACAGCATCTATATCTTTTTGCTTATCAAGCATTACTCTGTAATCTTTGTAAACTTTAGCTTTTGGGTATTTATCAAAAGTTGGTTTGGATTGATTATAATCCACATCACAAAGCGCAACTATATTTTCGTTTCTACATTGATGTAAATTATTAGACCCCATTCCCCATTTTCTTACTCCAACGGCAGCTATATTTAGCTTGTCACTTGGTGAGGTAAATCCATTCCCTCCAAGAACATGCCTTGGAACAATAAAAAGTGGCGGAATTATTATTGATTTTTTTAAAAAACCTCTTCTAGAATTATCTTTTTTAATCATAATGCTGTCATTTATTCTAAATTTAGTAGATATAATTTATCAAAACAAATTAGATCTTAATTATTAATCTAATATTAAATTAATTATTGTTGATAAGCTAGATTCATGTTTTGATCTTTTTTTAAAAAAAAATCTATTTTTTTTAATTAAATTTAAAGAAGACTATATTTATTATGAAAAATAACAGAAGAAATTTTATTAAATCATCAGCTGCTTTGGCATCATTAAGTGTATTACCGACTTCAATTTGGGCTTCAAACAATAATCAAATGTTAAGAACTGCTCATATAGGTGTAGGGGGAATGGGAGCAGCAGATCTAAATGATATTGCCTCACATAAATCTGTAGAAGTTGTAGCGCTTTGTGATGTAGATTCAAACGCATTGAAAGCGGCAAGTAAGTTACATCCAAATGCTAAACTCTTTAAAGATTACAGAGTAATGTTTAAAGAAATTAATAATTTGATTGATGCTGTTATAGTTTCAACACCTGATCATTCTCACGCTCCTGCCTCAATGTTGGCAATGGAATTAAATAAATCAGTTTATTGCCAAAAACCATTAACTCATCATGTTAGCGAAGCTAGAGCGATGCGAAAAATGGCAAAAGATAAAAATCTAATCACCCAAATGGGGATTCAAGTACACTCTTTTTATGATTATAAATTAGCTACTTTATTAATTCAATCAGGAATTATTGGAAAAGTCAGTACGGTTAGAGCATGGTCTCCAAAAAACTGGGGATACGATGGTCCTAAGCCAAAAGGTTCTGACTCTGTACCTGAAAATTTAGACTGGAATTTGTGGCTTGGTACAGCAGTAAATAGAGAGTTTAAGGATAAATTATATCATCCTGGTAATTGGAGAAAAATTGTGGATTACGGATGTGGAACTTTAGGAGACATGGGTGTTCATATTTTTGATACTCCATACAATGCTTTAGAACTGGACGTGCCCTTGACAATCAAAAATAAATGTAGAAAACCCAATGGATTTGGCTTTCCTGAAAATAATGAAGTTACCTACGAATTTCCTGGAACAAAATACACTACAGAAAAATTAAAATGGATATGGCAAGATGGTTCTGGAGCACCAAAAAATCATAAAGACTTGAAATTACCAAATAAAGAAAAGCTTCCTTTGCAAGGCGCTATGTTCATTGGAGAAAAAGGCAGATTGTTGCTTCCTCATTTTATGGAATTACCTAAATTAATTGTAGATGGAGAATATGTTGATTTAGATCTTTCTGAACTTGAAAAATCTGGTAAAATAACTAATAAGCCAGTTAGAGATTATGGAGGTGAATCATATTTACATTATCATCAATTTGTAGATGCTTGTTTAGGAAAAGATAATTGTACCGCCCCTTTTTCGTATTCCGCACGTTTAACTGAAACAATTTTGCTTGGCGTAATTGCTGGAAGATTTCCTGGAAAAACACTGCATTGGGATAATAATTTAGCAAAGTTTAAAGAAGAAGAAGCAAACAAATATCTTGATAGTCCCTACAGAGAATTTTAAATTGTAAACCTTTCTTTTTTTCATTACATTAATGTAATGAAATTGAATTCTTTTTTGGCTATCTTTTCTTTTTGCATTTCTTTTGGCCAAGATGAATTTATTGAATATAATCAATACATTTTATACAATAATTTAAATTTAGAAATGAGACCTATTGTTGGAGGTCAATTTTTAATGGGAAGTCCTGTAAATGAAAACAACAGGTTAGCAGATGAAGGCCCTGTTCATAAGGTTGAAGTTGATTCGTTTTGGATGGCAAAATATGAAACAACTTGGGATTTATATAACTTATTTACTAGCCGAAGTTTAGATAACCTTCAACCAAAATTTAACTCTAATAATGAAGTGAATATTGATGTTGATGCAGTTTCAGGAGCAACTACACCTTATGTAGAAATGAGCTTTGGCATGGGTACAGATGGATTTCCGGCTATTTCAATGACACAGTTGGCTGCTAAAAAATTCTGTCAATGGCTTTCTGCAATAACAGGAAATTTCTATAGACTTCCTACAGAAGCAGAATGGGAATATGCATGTCGTGCAGGGTCTCAAAGTTCATATTCTTTTGGAGATGATATTAATGAGCTGAGTGATTATGCATGGTTTAAAGATAATAGTGGTAATAAATATCAAAAGGTAGGTCTAAAGCTTCCTAACAATTGGGGATTATATGATATGCATGGAAATGTTTCAGAATGGACTTTGGATGCTTATAGCTCCACAACTTATTTAAAATCTTTACAAAATTTAAGTAAAAACCCTTACACTAAACCCTTAAAATTATATCCAAGAGTAGTAAGGGGAGGGTCATGGAAAAATTCACATTACAGGCTTAGAAGTGCATCAAGACAATCCTCTTCTAAACAATGGAAAAAACAGGATCCTCAAATCCCTAGAAGTAAGTGGTGGCATACAGATGCTCAGTTTGTAGGTTTTAGAGTAGTTAGACCATATCTAACACCAACTATTGAAGAACAAAACGAGTACTGGAATAATTAATATAATATATGAAAAGAAGAAATTTTATACAAAACTCAACTCTTACAGCAGCTAGTTTAATAGCATTTAATCCTTTGTTTTCAAATAATAGCTCTAAATTAAATCATGTTTATAATTTAAATTACGCTCCACATTTAGGAATGTTTAAACATCACGCAGGGTCAGATATCTTTAATCAATTAGAATTTATTAAAGATCAAGGATTTACAGCATTTGAGGATAATGGAATGAAAAATAGAGATGTTAAAACTCAAGAAAAAATAGGTGATTTTCTTTCAAAAAATAATATAATAATGGGTGTTTTTGTTGCTCATAAAATATATTGGAATAAGCCTAATCTAGCAAGTGGAGATTTAAATAAACGAAAAGAATTTTTAAATGATATTACAACTTCAATTGATGTTGCAAAAAGAGTTAATGCAAAATGGATTACAGTAGTCCCTGGTCATTTGGACTTGAGAAAAGACATGAATTATCAAACTCAAAATGTTATAGAGACTTTAAAACAAGCATCTGGTCTATTAGAGAAACATAATTTAACTATGGTTTTAGAACCTTTAAATTTTAGAGATCATCCAGGATTGTTTTTAACTGAAAGCCCCCAAGCATTTCAAATTTGTAAGTCAGTCAATTCAAAATCTTGTAAAATACTTTTTGATATTTATCATCAACAAATACAAGAAGGTAATTTAATTCCAAACATTGAAGCTTCGTGGAATGAAATAGCTTATTTCCAAATTGGAGATAATCCTGGAAGAAATGAACCTAAAACAGGCGAGATTAATTATAAAAATATTTTTAAATATATTTATGATAAGGGCTTTGACGGAGTTTTAGGCATGGAACATGGTAACTCTGTCAAAGGAATTGAAGGTGAGTTAAAACTTATAAATTCGTATAAAGAAGTTGATAATTTTAAATAAATAAAAATGAGTAAAAAACAATTTTCCAGAAGATCTTTTGTAAAGTCGACTGCTTTAACAGGTGGTGTATTATTGTCATCAACATTTTCTTTAGAAGCAATGGCTAACAGTTCTAATAATAAAAAACTAAAACTTGCTCTAGTTGGTTGTGGTGGTAGAGGAACAGGCGCCGTAGTTCAAGCTCTTAGAGCTGACAAGGATGTTGAATTAGTTGCAATGGCAGATGCTTTTGAAGATAGATTAGAATCAAGTTTAAAAGCCATTTCGGAAGAACTTGAAGGCGAAATAAGTATAAGAGTAAAAGAAAAAAATAGACATACAGGATTTAATTCATATCAAAAAGCTATTGATATGGCAGATGTGGTAATCTTGGCTACACCACCAGGCTTTAGACCACTTCATTTTAAATATGCTATTGACAATGATAAGCATGTGTTTATGGAGAAACCTGTTGCAACCGATGCTCTTGGAGTTAGACAAGTTTTAGAATCTGCTAAAATTGCAAAGAGAAAAAAATTAAACGTGGTTGTTGGTCTTCAAAGAAGATATCAAAATAGTTACAACTCAACACTAAAACTTATTAATAATGGTGAAATTGGAAAAATTGTTTCAGGTCAGGTTTATTGGAATAGTGCTGGAGTTTGGGTAAGAAAGAGAGCTAAAGGTCAAACGGAAATGGAATATCAAATGAGAAATTGGTATTATTTCAATTGGCTTTGTGGAGACCATATACTAGAACAGCATATTCATAATATTGATGTTGCTAATTGGTTTATTGGAGAATATCCAAAATCTGCAAGTGGAATGGGGGGAAGAGAAGTAAGAAATGGAATTGATCATGGAGAAATATTTGATCATCATTTTGTTGAATTTAAATATCCAAGTGGTGCGGTAGTATCAAGTCAATGTAGGCATCAGCCAGGTACAAAATATGATGTTAGTGAAGCATTTCAAGGAACTAAAGCTAATGTTGTTACATCAGGTGATTATTGTAAAATAATAAATCATGAAGGGGATGACATATTTAAACATGATCCCTCAAATGATAAAAGTCCATACCAAATTGAACATGACAGGTTATTTCAGTCAATTCGGTCAGGAGGAGTAATTAATAATGCAGAATACGGAGCAAAATCAACATTAACTGCTATAATGGGTAGAATGGCAACCTATACTGGAAAAGAAATTACATGGGATCAAGCACTAAATTCTCAAGAAATTTTAGTACCTAACGACTTAAGCTGGAGTTCTAGTCCTCCAACTCTTCCTGACAGTAATGGTAGGTATGTTATTCCAAAACCTGGTGAAACTAAAATAATTTAATATGCGTAAACATATATTTATATATCTTTTTTTATTTATTCTATTAGGATGTAGTAATCAAGAAGATGAATTAGAACAAATAGTTCCAACTACTTGGACACAAAAAGAATTCCAGACTAATTACGATGGAATAAACAGAAAATATATTATATATAAACCAAAAAGTTATTCTGAAAATTCTCCACTAGTATTTATACTTCATGGATTTGGATCAAATAACAAAACTATTTTAAACTATTCGCAAATGAATAGTATTGCTGATCAAAATGGATTTATGGTTTGCTATCCTCAGGGTACTGTTTTGCCAACAGGACAAACTCATTGGAATGCTAATTTGCAAATGAGTACAGTGAAAGATATTGACTTTTTATCCTTTTTAGCATTGAAAATTCAAGAGGAATATAAAACTAGTTTAGAAAATGTGTTTACAGCAGGAATGTCTAACGGTGGATTTATGTCCTATACTTTAGGGTGTGAGAAATCGGATGTTTTTAAGGCTGTAGCATCAATCACTGGAACAATGAGCGGATACGATTGGAATAATTGCTCACCTACTTATAAGATTCCTATTTTACAAATGTCAGGCACTTCTGACACCACTGTACCATGGGACGGAACAATGAATACGGCATATGGCTGGGGAGGCGCTCCTCATATTTTAGAAGTAATGGAGTTTTGGTCTGATTTAAATGCGTGTGTTCAAGATGAAGTTTTTAATTTTCCAGATATCGATACATCAGATTACTCAACTGTTTCTTTGACTAAGAAAAAAGGGGGGAGTTATAACAATGAAGTTTGGTTTTATCGTGTCGATGGCGGTGGACACGATTGGCCTGGAGCCTTTGGGAATAATGATATTAATGCAAGTGATGAAATCTGGAAATTTTTCAAAAAACATTTAAAATAATCAGGCAAGTAAGTCTTTAATTACATTTCCTGAAACATCAGTTAATCTGAATCTTCTTCCTTGATGTTTATATGTCATCTTCGTGTGATCTACACCAAATTGATTTAATATTGTAGCTTGTAAATCATGAACGTGAACAGGATCTTTAACGATATTATAGCCTAAATCATCAGTCTCTCCATAGCTAAACCCAGGCTTAATACCTGCTCCTGCCATAAAAATTGTAAATGATCTTGGGTGATGGTCTCTACCATAATTAGTATCTGATAAAGTGCCTTGACAATAATTAGTTCTACCAAATTCTCCTCCCCATACTACAAGCGTATCTTCAAGCAATCCTCGTTGTTTTAAATCCATTATAAGAGCAGCGGTTGGCTGATCTACATCGCTTGATTGTCCTTTAATTTGGTTTGGCAGATTTTCGTGTTGATCCCAGCCCATATGATAAAGCTGAACAAATCTTACGTCTTTTTCAATTAATCTTCTAGCTTGAATACAATTAGCTGCATACGTGCCAGGTTTTTGAGCATCTGGCCCATACATTTGAAGGATATGATCAGGTTCATCTGAAATATCCATTGTTTCAGGAACTGAGGTTTGCATTCTATAAGCCATTTCATATTGAGCTATTCTACTGCTAATTTCAGGATCTCCAAATGAAGCTTCTTGTTGGTGATTGAGTTCAGCTAAGTAGTCAAGCATTTTTCTCCTTTCTTGAGCGGTAACCCCGTCAGGATTTTTTAAATATAAAACAGGATCTTTTGCTGATCTAAATTGAACGCCTTGATGTAGTGAACTTAAAAATCCATTTCCCCAAAGCCTTGAGTATAAAGGTTGTCCTTTTGGCCTTCCTGTTCCATTGGAAAGTAAAACTACAAATGACGGCATGTTATTATTTAAACTTCCAAGACCATAACTCATCCAAGATCCCATACTTGGTCTTCCTGGTTGTTGTGAACCTGTTTGAAAAAAAGTTATTGCAGGATCATGATTAATTGCTTCTGTATGCATTGATTTAACAAAACATAACTCGTCAGCAATTTTTCCAACGTAGGGCATTAATTCACTAACCCACGCTCTTGATTCTCCGTACTGCTTAAAATTATAATTACTTCCAACAAGCGGAAAATTATTTTGACCTGAGGTCATTCCCGTTAATCTTTGCCCATCTCTAACAGATTTTGGTAAGTCAATTCCTCTTAATTGATTCAACTTAGGTTTGTAATCAAATAAGTCTAATTGTGAAGGTCCTCCACTTTGGAATAAATAGATTACTCTTTTAGCTTTTGGGGCAAAATGTGGAAGATTTAAATCGTTTTTTAATGATGAAAAAGGATCAATATCATTACCTGTTCCAAATGGATCTAACATTGAGCCAAGTGCTAAACCACCAATACCTAAGCCAGCTTTTTTTAAAAAGTTTCTTCTGTTGTTGTTTAAAAAGTGTTTATGTAGTTCTTCCATATTTTAACTTTTTTGAGTGGTTTCATCTAGATTGTAAACTAATACTGTTAAAGATTTGAAAGCTTTACGATCTTCAATGTCATTCAAATCTTGAACTTCATTAAAAAACTCTTTCAGCTTAATTAACTCAATTTCAATTGGTGTTCTTCCAGTAACAGTTCTATAGAGTTTTAAAATTTTTTCGTCAATTGAGATTTTTTCATTGAAAATAGATTCTGATAAATTTTCTGCAGCAAGTTGATACTGAGGATCATTCAATAATGCTAAAGATTGTAAAGGGGTGCTAGTTTTTTGACGTACTGGAGCGCAAAAATCTCTTGTTGGTGCATCGAAGATCATCATAGATGGTGGAGGAACTGTTCTTTTCCAAAATGTATATAAACTTCTTCTAAATAGATTATCACCTGTGTCTTGTACATAAAAAGCAAGGCTTCCGCCACCGCCACCTGTAACTTCATTCCATAGATTTGGTGGTTGCATTGGTTTAACGCTAGGACCACCAATTTTTTCAACCAGCATTCCACTTGTAGCGAGAGCATTATCTCTAATCATTTCAGCTGCAAGTTTTTGTCTTGGATAATTGGCTAGATATGTGTTGTCAGAATCCATTAAACGGTTTTCCTTTTTAACTTTACTAGACTGCCTGTAAGTGGAGGACATTACTATTCTTTTGATAAACTTTTTTGTATCCCAGTTGTCTTTATTTTGAAACGTGTAAGCAAGCCAATCTAGTAATTCAGGATTAAACGGTTTATTCCCTTGACTTCCAAAATCATCTGGTGTTGCTACTATACCAATTCCAAAAAATTGTTGCCATAATCTATTTACCGTAACTCTTGAAGTTAAAGGGTTGTCTTTGTCAAAAAACCATTTTGATAATCCAATTCTATCAGATGAATATTTTTCTTCATCAAATTTTAATACAACCTCTGGTGTGCTTGGTTTAACAAGTCTAGTTGGAGCGTCATAACTTCCTCTGTTTAAAACATAAGTATTTCTTAAGTTTTCCGTTTCTTTCATTACCATAAGTGTAACGTCGTTGATGCTATCTGGTAAGTTTACAAAAGGCAAATCATTTTTAATATCATTTGCGTTTATAGTTAAATTTGGTTTTGGTGCTGTATCCCCATAACCAATTAGACCATCTTCGTCTATATTATTAAAAAAACTATAAAAACTAAAAAATTCATCGTGCGAAATTGGATCATATTTATGCGTGTGGCATCTCGCACATTCGACAGTTAATCCCATCATTATTTTTGCAGAAGTAACTGTTCGATCTGCAACGTATTCAACTCTATATTCTTCAGGGACAACACCACCCTCTTGAGTGATTTTATGATTTCTGTTGAACCCAGAAGCTAAAATTTGTTCTTTTGTAGCGTTTGGAAGCATGTCTCCAGCCATTTGCCATGTAATAAACTTATCATATGGCATATTCGAATTATAAGCGTGAATTACCCAATCTCTCCACGGCCACATGATTCGTTCTTGATCATCTTGATAGCCATGACTATCTCCGTATCTAGATAAATCCATCCAAATGGCAGTCATTCTTTCTCCATATGATTTAGATTCTAATAAGTTGTCTATAACATGCTCATAAGCATCTTCACTAGTATCAGATATAAAATTATCAATATCTTCTAAAGTAGGAGGAAGGCCAGTTATATCAAAATAAGCTCTTCTAATTAATATTTCTTTTTCTTCAATTTTTGAAGGAGACATCCCCTTAGACTCTAACGTACTAGCTATAAAAAAATCTATTTCATTTGATGCCCAATTTTCAATATTTATTTCAGGTAATTCAGATAATTCAGGTTTAGTATATGCCCAATGAGGCTCCCATTTTCCACCCTGTAAAACCCATTTTTTTAAAATTTGTTTTTCACTTTCTGTCAATTTTAAATTAGATTCAGGCGGAGGCATTACATAATTTGAATTTTCACTATCAATTCTTTTTAAAATTTCACTTTCATTGGGATTGTTTTTGTCAATTACAAAATGATTTGGATTATCCTCAAGTGCTGCATAAAAACCTTGTTGAACGTCTAGTCTTAAATTAGCTTTTCTTGCTTTGTCATCTGGGCCGTGACAAGTGTAGCATTTGTCAGATAATATTGGTTTAACGTCGAAATTGAAATTAACTGCTTGATAAGAAATATTAGTTGTTTTATTTCCCTTGTTTTGAACTGTATTATAATTAATTGAAATTTGATCAACAGAAGGTTTTGTTGAAAAGTACTTAAAGACTAAAATCCCAATTAATGGTATTATAAAATAGAGAAGATTATTGCGAATATCTTTTTTCATTTAATTAAATATAATGAAATTATTTAAGCGCTTTAAGAATGATTTTCTCCATTACTTTATAACCAGCTAAATTAGGATGAACTAAATCATCAGCTGTTGTATATTCAGGAACTTTTAATCCTCCTTTTTCGTCTGACATTGCTGAAAAATAATCAACGTAAATAATATCATTGGAATCACAATAGGCTTTTAAAATAGAATTTAATTTAATTACTTTTGGACCAGGTTCCATTCCAGGTGACCAAGGGAAATCAATTGCTGGCAGAGTTGTGCAAATTAATACTTTAATATCATTTGCTTTAGCAATTTCAGCCATTGAAATGATGTTTTCTGCTATATTTTCTAAAGTTATAGGTCCAGTATTTTCAGCTATATCATTTATTCCAGCTAAAATTACAACAGCTTTAGGATTTAAATTTACTACATCGGGTTTGAATCTGATTAACATTTGTGGAGTGGTTTGTCCGCCAATTCCTCGATTTACAAATGGATTATTTATAAAAAAATCTTTATCAAAATTAGACCATCCCTCTGTTATTGAATTTCCCATGAAAACAACTCGATTAGGGTCGTTTATTTTTTTAAGTTCAGAATTGCTTTGTTCATATTTTTTTAAATGAGCCCAATCCATAAGTGTACCTCCACCTTGTATATAAACAGCTTGTGCAGTATTACTCATAATAGAAAATAAAAAAATTAGCAATAATATTTTGTGATATTTCATTGTTTTTTTGATTTAGAGTGTATCCATTTTAAAAAATCTTTTTCAGCAAAAGCATTATTCCAGCTATCGTGACCAACATTTTCGTAAAATGTAATTTTTGGACTTCCACCATTTTCAATAATCGCTTTTGCCATTTTTAATGATTTTTTTGGACTAACCACACTATCATCAGATCCATGAAAAATCCAAACAGGAACTTTTTTTGAATAGTTACTGACTAAAGAGGGATCGCCATCACCGCAAATTGGAGTTGCAGCTGCAAACATTTCAGGTCTTAAATTTAAAATCACGAAAGTTCCCATACCACCCATAGATAATCCACTAACAAATACCTTATTTGGATTAACGTCTTTTCTTTGAGTAAAATCGTCCATAAGCTTTACAACTAAACTCATAGCTTTAGATTCTTTTACGTTATAATCAAACTTATACGGATCCTTATATCCCCACCAATCATTTTTTTGAGCTTGTGGAAATATAACCCATGAGTTATATTGTTCTCTATTCTCTTTTTTTAAAAAAAGTTTTCCTCCATGAACTAATTGCGAAACATTATCATTTCCTCTTTCGCCAGCTCCGTGAAGAAAAAGATGAACTGGGTATTGTTTGTTGGGGTTATAATTTAAAGGTTTTAAAATTCTGTAGCTAAGAGTTTCCTTCTCAAACTCAAAAGTTTCTTTTTCAAATAGTTCAAGATCTTGAGAGTTTGAATTAGAAAACATAAGGAATACAATAATTAAGAGAAGGTTTTTCATGAATTTTCAATTGTTGGTATTCTAATATCTTCTACTAAGTCCTGAATTTCTTTAGGCGGTTCTGGATTTAAATGACAAACAGTTAATGAGACAACAAAGTTAACTAACATAGCAAAGGTTCCAAAGCCCTCTGGAGATATGCCAAACCACCAATCTGCTTCAGTTCCTCCTCCGAACCATCCAAATTTGAATTTTGTCATATAAAAAAGCATTAATAGTAATCCGGTAACCATACCTGAAATTGCACCTTCTTTATTCATTCTTTTATAAAAAATACCCATTACTATAGCTGGAAAAAATGAGGCTGCAGCTAAGCCAAATGCCAAAGCTACTACCGCTGCTACAAATCCAGGTGGATTAATTCCAAAATAACCAGCTAATAAAACGGCAAAAAAGGCAGAAACTCTAGCAGCAATTAATTC